>JASFNS010000086.1:0-7510 GCA_050116915.1 Thiogranum sp.
GCAACAGGACACGCGCCAGCGCACCACTGCCGGCGCCCAGCTCCAGCACGCAACCACCGCTGACCTGCTGCAGCACCGACGCAATGGAGCGGGCGAGACAACGTCCGAACAGCGCACCCGACTCCGGCGCGGTAACGAAATCGCCCTGCTCGCCAAACGGCACCAGGCCGCCGGCGTAGTAACCCAGGCCCGGTTCGTAGAGCGCCATGTTCATGAAACTGTCGAACGGCAGGCAGCCACCCTGGCGCCGGCTGGCCTGCGTGATTTTTTCCAGGAGTCTGTCGCTGACGGCTCTGGCGTCAGCGCCGGGCGGCGGGGAAAGAGACATGCCCGGACAAGTCAGGGCTCGTCCACCGGCCACACCGGCTGCGCAGTGGGGTCGAAGTGATCCCAGATCACCGCAAAAGTGAACCCGGTGACGGGGTGTTTCCGGTCGCCGGCGATCTCCGCCAGCGGCTTGAGCACGAAGGCATATTCGAGAATTTCGCGGCGCGGCAGGTGCAGGCCGTCTTCGTCGACCACCAGGTCGTCGTAGAGCAACAGGTCCAGATCCAGCGTGCGGCTGCTGCACTTGCCGCCGCTGCGGTCGCGGCCGTACGCGTCTTCGATGGCATTGAGGGTGGCGGCAACCTGGCGGGGACTCTGTTCAGTATCGAAGCCCACCACCAGGTTGTAGAACGGATCGCCGGCAAACCCCTCGGCCTGACTTTCGAAAGTGCGTGAGCGCTGCAGCGATCCGAAGGCTTTTTCCAGCGCGGTAATGGCACCGGCAATGTTGCGTTCCCGATCGATGTTACTGCCAACGCTTACATAGACTCTGGCCAAAACTTCAACTCCTTTCACCACGCTCAATAATAACGCCCACCCCTTTGGCACCACGTACCGCGCCACCCTTGTTGAGGGTAAGACGCAACCAGGGGACTGCAAATTCCTCTCTGACCAGTTCCGCAACGCGTTCGGCAAGTGTTTCAACCAGCTGAAATTCGCTGGCCTCGACGAACGCAATAATGCGCTTGGCCACTGCTTTGTAATTGAGGGTGTCGTCGATGTGGTCGCTGGCGGCCGCCCGGGCGATATCCGTAGCCATCTCCAGGTCGAAAGACAGGGTCTGTTTGATGGCGCGCTCCCAGGCATAGATACCGATAACGGTATCTATGCGCAGGTCGCGGATAAAGATAATGTCCATACTGCCCCGGTCACCGCCTCGTAAACAGCACACTATATTACATGTCCCGGTGCCTGCTCCAGCCAAAACGCGCCGGCCGCGGCGCTTGACCAAAGGCCCGCGAGGCATTCCAATAGCCCGGATGAAGCTAGCCCTGATCCTGATCGCCTTCGCCTATCTGGCGGGTTCCGTATCCTCGGCTATCATTGTCTGTCGCCTGCTCGGTCTGCCCGACCCGCGCGGCGAAGGCTCCGGCAACCCCGGCGCGACCAACGTGCTGAGAATCGGGGGTAAAAAGGCCGCCGCCATCACGCTGATCGGCGACATGCTCAAGGGCATCATCCCCGTGCTGCTGGCCAAGCTGCTCGGGGCGACACTCGCCGTGCAGGCCATGGTGGCGGTGGCGGCGTTCCTCGGTCACCTGTACCCGGTCTTTTTCGGCTTTCGGGGCGGCAAGGGCGTGGCCACGACAATCGGCGTCCTGCTGGGCCTGCACTGGCAGGTCGGGCTGCTGACTGTCGCCACCTGGCTGGTGATTGCCAAGGTCTTCCGGATTTCCTCGCTGGCGGCACTGTTGTCGATTCTGGTGACACCGGTTTACATCTGGTGGCTGATTCCCGAACCCTCGCTGCTCGCCGCCATGTTGTTCATGGCCGCCCTGCTGTTCTGGCGCCACCGCTCCAACATCCGCAACCTGTTCCAGGGCACCGAAGGGCGGCTCGACAGAAAGTCCTAGCCAACGCCTGCGGAATTAGACCGCTTCCAGTTCCTCCAGCGACCAGCGTGGCCGGACACTGACTTCCAGATCCTGATGCTGACCCGCCTGGAGACGGCAGGCGCCCGCGAAGGCGATCATGGCGCCGTTGTCGGTGCAGAACTCCAGCCGCGGGTAAAAGACCTCGGCCGATACCCGCCCCGCCATTGCCTGCAGCCCGGCGCGCAGCGCCCGGTTGGCGCCGACGCCGCCGGCCACCACCAGACGCCCGATACCGGTCTGCTCGAGAGCACGGCGACATTTGATGACCATGGTATCGACCACCGCATCCTCGAACGCCCGCGCAATATCGGCACGCGTCTGGGCGTCATCGCCGGCTTCACGGCTGGTTGTAAGGGCAAAGGTTTTCAGACCGCTGAAGCTGAAGTCCAGGCCCGGCCGGTCGGTCATGGGGCGCGGAAACCGGAACCGCGCCGGGTTACCCCGCTCCGCGAGCTTCGCCAGCTGCGGCCCGCCCGGGTAATCCAGGCCCAGCAGCTTGGCGGTTTTGTCAAAGGCCTCGCCGGCGGCGTCATCCAGCGTGTCGCCCAGGATGCGGTAGGCGCCGACCCCCTCGACCTGTACCAGCAGGGTGTGTCCGCCGGAAACCAGCAACGCGACAAAAGGAAACCCGGGCGCCGGCGTCTCGAGCATGGGCGCCAGCAAGTGGCCCTCCATGTGGTGCACACCCAGCGCCGGCACCCCCAGACTCCAGGCCAGGCTGCGCCCGATGCTGGCACCGACCAGCAGGGCGCCGACCAGCCCCGGTCCGGCCGTGTAGGCAACGCCGGCGATGGCATGCCGATCGACACCGCTATCGCTCAACACGCCTGACAGCAACGGCAGCGCCTTGCGCACGTGGTCGCGCGAGGCCAGTTCCGGCACGACACCGCCGTAGCCGGCGTGCAGCGCGACCTGGCTGTGCAGCGCGTGCCCCAGCAGGCCGCGTTCGGTGTCGAACAGGGCCACCCCGGTTTCGTCGCAGGACGATTCAATTCCCAGTACCAGCATGCCGCTATGGTAGCGGCATGCGCGCCACCCGCCTAGTTCCGCACCGGAATCAGGGTTTTACCTTTGCCCCCGGCACTGCTACAATACGCGCCCTTTGTGATCACGATTAGTGAGGAAACGGCTTTGCCACAAGTAAAAGTACGTGAAAACGAGCCTTTCGAAGTCGCCCTGCGCCGCTTCAAGCGCTCCTGTGAAAAGGCAGGCATTCTGTCTGAAGTCCGCCGCCGCGAGTTTTATGAAAAGCCCACCCAGGAACGCAAACGCAAGCAAGCTGCCGCCGTCAAGCGTCACGCCAAGAAAGTTTCGCGCGAAAACGCCCGCCGCACCCGCCTGTATTAATTCCTCCGGTCGACCCTGACATGCCCCTGAAGGAGACCCTCCAGCAGGATATGAAGGCCGCGATGCGCGCCGCCGACAAACGCCGCCTGGGCGTCATCCGGCTGATCAATGCCGCCATCAAACAGCGCGAAGTGGATGAACGCATCGACCTGGACGACAGCCAGGTCATTGTCGTGCTGGACAAAATGGCCAAGCAGCGCCGCGAGTCGATTGAACAGTACGAAAAGGCCGGGCGCAACGATCTCGCCGAACAGGAACACTTCGAGCTCGAAGTGCTCAAGACCTACCTGCCGGAACAGCTGGACGATGCCGAAATCGACGCCATGATCGCCGAGGCAATTGCCGCGACCGGCGCCCAAAGCGTCAAGGACATGGGCAAGGTCATGGGCCAGCTCAAGGCCAGACTCGCCGGGCGCGCCGACATGGGCGCCGTCAGCGGCAAAATCAAAGCCAGGCTCTCCGGCTGACAAGCCTGTTTTTTTATCCCCTTACGGGCCGCTGCTGACGCCAGCCAGGCGTTTGCATACCATACGCGCATGGCCGGCCGCATTCCGCAAAGTTTCATCGATGAGCTGTTGAACCGCGTCGATATTGTCGACGTAATCGAACAGCGCCTGCCGCTGAAAAAGGCCGGCCGTGAATATCAGGCCTGCTGCCCGTTTCATAACGAGAAGACCCCGTCATTCACCGTCAGCCCCGGCAAACAGTTCTATCATTGTTTCGGCTGCGGGGCGCACGGCAGCGCCGTGGGCTTTCTCATGGAATACGAGAACCTGGCGTTCCCCGAGGCCATCGAGGAACTGGCGCGCTCGGCAGGCATGGAAGTGCCGCACGAGGCCGGCCCCGGCCCGCGCGCCGACGACCGCCGCCTGGATCACTACAGCCTGCTGGAAAAGGTCGAGCGCTTTTACCGCGCCCAGCTGCGCCAGCACCCGCAGTCGGCACGCGCGGTCGACTATCTCAAGGCCCGCGGCCTGAGCGGCGAGATCGCCCAGACGTTCGGCCTGGGCTACGCACCGCCGGGCTGGGACAGCCTGAGCAACCACCTGACAGACGCGCACCAGCGGCAACTGGCCATCGAGCTTGGGCTGCTGGTAAAAAAAGACGAGGGCGGCTGTTACGACCGCTTCCGTGACCGCATCATGTTTCCCATCCGCGACCGGCGCGGACGCTGCGTGGGTTTTGGCGGCCGGGTGCTCGGCGACGAAAAACCCAAGTACATGAACAGCCCCGAGAGCCCGGTCTTTCACAAGGGCCAGGAGCTGTATGGCCTGTTTGAGGCGCGCAAGGCCAGCCAGAAGCTGGAGCGCCTGCTGGTGGTCGAAGGTTACATGGACGTTGTCGCCCTGGCGCAGTTCGGCCTGAGCAACGCGGTGGCCACGCTGGGCACCGCCACCACGCCCGAACACCTGGAAAGGCTTTACCGCGCCGTGAGTGAAGTGGTGTTCTGCTTTGACGGCGATGCCGCCGGGCGCCGCGCGGCCTGGCGTGCCCTGGAAAACGCCCTGCCGGTCATGCGCGACGGGCGCGAGGCGCGTTTTCTGTTCCTGCCCGAAGGCGAGGACCCGGACACACTGGTGCGGCGTATAGGTGCCGACGCCTTTCGCGAGAAAACTGTCGATTCGGTTCCACTTTCCGAGTTTTTCTATGAATCGCTGTGTCAGCAGGTCGATACCGGCAGTGTGGATGGGCGCGCGAGACTCGTGGAGCTGGCACGACCGCTGTTGAACCGGCTCCCGGATTCGGTGTTCCGCGACCTGATGCTGGAACGCTTGTCACAGCAGAGCGGCCTGAAACTGCCCCAGTTGCAGCAGCGGGTCTTCGGCAAACCCGCGCCACCCTCGGGCGTGGCAGCCGCAACCGAGAGCCGGCGGCGCGATCTGAGCCGCAGCCCGGTGCGCATCGCGATACGCCTGCTGCTCGAGCAGCCGGCACTGGGTAGCGGCCTCGACAGCCCGCTGGGGTTTGAGGATCTGGACCTGCCCGGCGTGCCGTTGCTGGCGGAGCTGCTTGAACTTACCCGGCACAGCCCCCATCTATCCACAGGCGCCATTCTCGAGCACTGGCGCGGCCGTCCCGAGGAGCAGCACCTGGCCCGGCTGGCAACTTCCAGGCTGGATTTACCCAGTGAAGGGCTTGAACCGGAATTTCGCGGCGCTGTCCAACGTCTCATTGAGCAGCGAAACAGGCAGAAGGCCGAGAACCTGCTGACGAAGGAACGCCAGTCCGGACTTAGCAGCTCGGAGAAAAGTGAGCTTGTACAGTTGCTTGCCAGTGGCCAGCCGAACAGCGGGCAACGCACCTGACATTCAACAGAACTGGCTAATATAGCTATTTTCAGCTACAATACTCGTTTGCCTTTTTACCGCGGCAACGGGACTTAACGGGGACACGTTCAGGTGATGAACCAGGACCAACAATCACAACTTAAATTGCTGATCGCCAAGGGTAAGGAACAGGGCTTCCTGACCTATTCGGAGGTCAACGATCACTTGCCGGACGATATCGTCGATCCTGAACAGATCGAGGACATCATCGGCATGATCAATGATATGGGCATCCAGGTGCACGAGACCGCGCCCGACGCCGATACCCTGATCCTGACCAGTGAAGCCGCGCCCGACGACGACGCCGCGGAAGAAGCCGCAGCTGCGCTGGCAACCGTCGACAGCGAATTTGGCCGGACCACCGATCCGGTGCGCATGTACATGCGCGAAATGGGTACCGTCGAGCTGCTAACCCGCGAGGGCGAAATCGAGATCGCCAAGCGTATCGAGGACGGCCTGGCGCAGGTGTTCTCGGCGCTCGCCAGTTATCCGGCGACCAGCGAGGTGCTGCTCCAGGAATACGCCAAGGTCGAAGTGGGCGAAGCGCGGCTGGCAGACCTGTTCAGCGGCTTTATCGATCCGAATGCCGCCGATGAGCCTATCCCCTCGCCTGCACAGCAGGCGGCTGACCGCGCGGACAAGGACAACGACGACGATGACGACGATGACGCGGCACCGGTCGATACCGGCCCCGACCCCGAGGAAACCCGGATTTTCTTCAGCGAGCTGGGCAAGATGCACGAAAAACTGCTCGCCGCACTGAACAGCAAGAGCAAGAACGAAGCCCGTATCGATAAGCTGCGAAACCAGATTGTCGATCACCTGATGTGCCTGAAGCTGGCACCGCGCATGGTCGACCTGCTGTCGGACAACCTGCGCCAGACCGTCGAGCGCATTCGCAGTCACGAACGCGTGATCATGAACATTTGCGTGCACCGTGCACTGATGCCGCGCCGGGACTTCATCACTTCGTTCCCCGACAACGAGACCGATCTGAAGTGGCTGGACAGCCAGATCAAGGGTGGGCACAAGTACTCGCCGGTACTGGAACAGCACAAGGATGAAATCCTGCGCGCCCAGAACAAGCTGGTGAATATCCAGAACGCCGCCAACCTGACGATCAGCCAGATCAAGGACATCAACCGGCGCATGTCGATTGGTGAAGCCAAGGCACGCCGCGCCAAGAAGGAAATGGTGGAGGCGAACCTGCGCCTGGTGATTTCCATTGCCAAGAAATACACCAATCGCGGCCTGCAGTTCCTCGACCTCATCCAGGAAGGCAACATCGGCCTGATGAAAGCCGTGGACAAGTTCGAATACCGCCGCGGCTACAAGTTCTCGACCTATGCCACCTGGTGGATTCGCCAGGCGATCACCCGTTCGATCGCCGACCAGGCACGCACCATCCGTATCCCGGTGCACATGATCGAGACCATCAACAAGCTGAACCGTATCTCCCGACAGATGCTGCAGGAAATGGGACGCGAGCCCACGCCGGAAGAACTGGCGGAACGCATGGATATGCCGGAAGACAAGGTGCGCAAGGTCCTGAAGATCGCCAAGGAACCCATCTCCATGGAAACCCCGATCGGCGACGACGAGGATTCGCACCTGGGCGACTTTATCGAGGACACCAGCATCGATTCCCCCGTGGATTCGGCCGCCGGGGCCGGTCTGAAGGAAGCCACGCAGTTCGTGCTTGCGGGTCTGACCCCGCGGGAAGCGAAGGTGCTGCGCATGCGTTTCGGCATCGACATGAACACCGACCATACGCTCGAAGAGGTCGGCAAACAGTTCGACGTCACCCGCGAGCGCATCCGCCAGATCGAGGCCAAGGCCCTGCGCAAGCTGCGCCACCCGAGCCGCTCGGAACAGCTGCGCAGCTTCCTGGAAGTAGACTAGCTGTAGCTGACT
>JASFNS010000087.1:0-7509 GCA_050116915.1 Thiogranum sp.
TTTTCAGGATATCCTCGAAATCGTATTCCACCGCCTGCAGGATAGCCCGCAGCGCCCAGGTCGCACCGCGCGCCTCGTAGAAGACATCGTCCAACTGCAACCACGGGGTTTTTACCTCCACCGCCGCGGGTGTCGCGGTAGACTTCCTCGCGAGGCTGTCACCGGCCAGGTCAGTGTTGATGCGCAGCTGCCCGACACTGGCACTGAGTCGTTGCGAAAGGCTGCCCAGACGCTTTTCCACAATCTCCAGGTACTGTCGCAGGTTGTCGGCGCGGGCGAAGAACTGCGCCTGACGCGCCTGCGGATCACCCAATCGCCGCTCGTAGTCGCTCAGCGCGCGCAGGCCTTTCCGGTATTCCCTTTCCGTGGCCGGGAACATCCAGGAATCGTTGCTGAAATTGAAAATCGGCTCGGCCTGCGCAAGGTCCGGATCTTCCACGGACTGGGACTGGGAGCGGGCAAAATGGTTACGCAGCGCCGCCGCAGCGTCGCGTAGCATCACCAGCGCGCCAAATTCCCAGTTCGGCATATTGTCCAGCCAGACACCGGGCGGCATGACGTCGTTGGACAGATACCCTCCGGGTTTGCCCAGCAGTGTCTCGCCAATCTGAACCAGCGTGGCGGTGTACGTCACACCCACCACCAGGCGGGCCTCATCGCCGCCCACCTGCTCCAATGCGACCCGCCGGACATCGAACGGTTCCGGTTCGCGGCTCCAGTACCAGCCAACGAACACCGCGATGACCAGCGCCGTGACCAGCAACAGCAATAGCGAACCGAACAAGCCCTTCTGCCTGAGACTGTCAGGGTGGTAGAGCTCTCGAAGCCGCCATAACCCGCCCTTCAGCCACTCGGTGAGTTTCCAGGCCGATGTTTTCGCCTCTTCTTTCCAGTTCATGGCAGCATAGTATCACCGCTCCGTACTGATACCGAACCCGGTTGGCGGGCTCATCCGGGAGTGGCGCACGCTGCCGCCCAGCGGCGCTGCGCCGGCGTATACGAACTGTGCTAGTCTCTCGGCAACAACCGGTGCAGGTGAACAGCAGTTGGATCATTCGATTGTCTTTTCGGTATTCCTTATCTTCACCGGTGCCGCGGTACTCGCCACCATGGCGCTGTATGCGCGCCAGTCCATGCTGGTCGCCTATATCGTGCTCGGCATGGCAATCGGACCGTCAGCACTCGGGCTGGTGAGAAATGTGGGCCTGTTACAGGAACTGTCCCACGTAGGCATCGTATTTCTGCTGTTCCTGCTTGGCCTCAACCTGCATCCGCAGGACCTCTGGCATATGTTTCGCAAGGCGACGCTGGTAACGCTGGTGAGTTCCGCGCTGTTCGCCGCTCTGGGGGCCGCCTGCGCGCTCGGTTTCGGTTACAGCCCGGTTGAAGCATCGATTATCGGCGCAACCATGATGTTCTCCAGCACCATTATCGGCCTCAAGCTGCTGCCGAGCACCGTCCTGCACCACCAGCATACCGGCGAAATCATCATCAGCGTGCTGCTGCTGCAGGACCTGGTCGCCATCGTCATTTTGCTGATACTGCATGGCCTCGGGGACGGCCAACCGGGTTGGCAGGGGATCACTCTGCTCACGCTGACACTGCCGGGCTTCCTGCTGTTTGCATTCGGCTTTTCCCGCTTCGTGCTGACGCGCCTGCTGGCGCGCTTCGACACCATCCAGGAATATATCTTCCTGCTGGCTATCGGCTGGTGCCTCGGCATGGCGGAGCTGTCCGAAGCCCTGCGACTGTCACCTGAAATCGGCGCTTTCATCGCCGGAATCGCTGTTGCGACCGAGCCCATATCGCGTTTCATCGCCGAAAGCCTCAAGCCCCTGCGCGATTTCTTCCTGGTGGTTTTCTTCTTCAGCCTGGGTGCAGCCTTCGACCTGTCGGTCATGGACGAGGTCCTGCTTCCCGCGGCAGTGCTCGCGGCAATCAGCCTGCTGGTGAAACCCCTGGTGTTCAAACAGCTCTGGATTTATCAGGGAGAGCGGCCGGCGCTGGCTCGCGAAGTCGGCGCCCGGCTGGGACAGATCAGTGAATTTTCCCTGTTGATTGCGGTGCTGGCCACGCAGTCCGCGGTCATCAGCATGCAGGCATCCTACCTGATCCAGCTGGCCACCCTGATGACGTTCATCGTGTCATCCTATTACATTGTGCTGCGTTACCCCACGCCCATCGCGGTTTCAGACCGCCTGCGCCGCGATTGAGTCATTCAACTGCGGTAGAAGTAACGCCAGGCGACCCCGCTGTGCTCACGCAAGCCATCGAGCAGCTTGTCCGAGGGCACCGCCTCGTGAGGATAAATGCCGCCGATTTCGAGGAAAAAGCGCCCGAATCCCGCGGCCCCGCGCCAATCCAGGGCGCTGATCTGCGAGTTGCGACCACAGCGCGCACAGGTGATCGACTGCGCGGGGCTGCCTGTGTCAACGTCGCCCGCCGGCGCCCGGCAATCCGGGCAGCGAACCTGCGGGCGGCTCGCCGCTGACAGGAAAGTCACCTCGGGGTACAGGTGATACTGCAGACTGCAGGCCGCCTGGCCTTCGTCGGCCTCGCCGGGGTCGAGGACTACCCGCGGCGAACAGCCCAGAAACATGATGAGGTTGAGAAATTGCTGTCCCGCCCGAAAATCACCGTGGCGAGCGGCCTTCAGGGCGGTGTCAATCAGTCCGAGTTGCTCCAGCAGAGCAGAGAATCGATCCCCGTCGCCGGGAATCCAGCACGGGTCCGCCGGGTGCAGCAACAACGATGACACTGGGCGAAACCGCGCCGCGGTCAGCCCTTGGAGCCGGAGATATCCCAGCTGTAGGAACAATCCAGGTAGGAACGGACCGACACCAGGCCGACGATACCGTCTTCGACCATGGTGGCGATGGGCGTGCGCTGACGGAACTTGCGGTTCGGTTTGTGCATCCACAACCGCCCCATGCGTTTACTGAAAGGGTAGGTGGTACGCAGCGCGTCGGCAATACAAATCAGGTGCTCAACCCGCTGCATGACTTCCGGCTCATCGGGCAGCGGCCGGCCGTCGCGCAAGCGCTTCACTTCGCGTGCCGGAACATTCTCCATTCCGAGCAACAGCAGCTGGTCCCGTGCCTCGATATCCCACTCGTCGAGCATATTGAGGATGCCCCGGGTCAATTCCAGGCGTTCTTCTTCGCTCATTGCGTTCATCGTGCCGTCCTCGCAAAATTCTTTGCATAGTGTAACACGTTGACCGCAACGCCATCCCGGCGCATCCCTTATGGAAATTGGGGGTGGCCGGTCTATCATGCTGCTGGGCCGGGCATTGCGGCGTATCCACCCGGATCACGCGACCACCGAAAAGACGGCAGTCTTTTCCAGTCGGTACATAATGTTAGGGCGGTTCGGCGCGGACAGACACTACCGCCGCCGCGGTTGATACAAAGGATTTCGCTCCGTGAGCAGCTCGGGACTGATATTGCTCGTTTTACTGGGTCTGCTGATCTGGTTCTGGCAGGACACCCTGCGGGTCCGCGAACTCGCCCTGAGTGCTGCGCACGATATCTGCCGCAGCCAACAACTCCAATTGCTCGACGCGACCGTGACCCTGCAACGCGTAGCGCTGCGGCGCTCGGCGGGGCGCCTGCGCCTCAGGCGCACCTTCCAGTTCACCTACAGCAGCGCCGGCGACGACCGCCAGACCGGTTTCATCATCACCCGCGGAAAGCACGTGGAACAGGTGGGGTTGTGAGTAAGCGCCTGCAGCTTGCTATACTTTGCGGGCCTCTTACAAACCATTACAGACAAAAAATGCCTTACTATATCTACAAGATAACGCCCGGCCCGACCGATCTCACCAAATCGCTGGAGAAGCTGGAACAACATGATTCTTTCAAGGACGCCAAGCTGCGCGCGCGCGGCATGCGTGCCGCAATGAGCGACAACGACGCCTTCATCATAAAGGTCATGTTTGCCGACAACGAGCTCGACGCCGAAGAGAAACTGATGGAAAAGCGCGAACAGCCGATCCTGCGCGAGTGGGAAAAATAACAGGTTGTTATGGTTGAGGAAGATCAGTACCGGAACACGTACCGGAACGTCAATGAGCGCCGCTGCGTGTTCGAGAAGGCCATTCTCAGCCGGCGTTGTGACTGCATGTGTGCGACGCGATTCTATCTCGCCGACCGCGAAGGCGTCGCCTGTGACGCCTCATCGGCGCACAATCGTTGCGGCCATTTGATACGCCTGTTGCGCGAGAACGCCAAGTTCGCGCTTAAAGTCACTGCCATCGAGGGGGAGCTGCCGCACGCCAAGGAAATCAAGGTGCAGAATGGCGGTCTTCTCGGACTGCAGCACCTGCTGCGCCCCGATCTCACTGCCGAGAACGTCATCGATGTCTCCGGGCTCGCCACACTCGGCGAACGGACTTTCGGCTCACTGGAGAAATTCCCCTATCGCGAAATCGTCAAATCGATCGTCGCATTCGAAGGACGCCGGCGTCCCCGTTCCAGACGCTGACAACCTGCGGCGGTCCGGCTCCCGCGCGATCCCCTCGCCCCTGTATCAACCAGCCACTCTTCTATCCAAACGGCTAAAGACTGTCTGTCGTTTTCCGACATAAGCCTGAACAGTTCCCGCAATTACCGTGGCCGTCGGCTGCAAGGTAGAACATTTCATGGAAATTCAGGCGTTTGCCGATGAGGGCCGAACCTGCACGGTCACCTACGTGGTTTATGATGCGAGCAGTGGCGACGCCGTGGTCATCGACCCCGTCCTCGATCTCGATACCACGCCGTGGCGAACATCCACCGACTCGGTAAATCAGGTCGTTCAATTCATAAAGGAGCACCAGCTGAAAGTCCACTGGGTCCTGGATACCCACGTACACGCCGACCACATTACCGGCGCCGGCGAACTCAAAAAACGCCTGCATGCACCTGTGGCGATTGGCGCCAGAATCTGCGACGTACAGGAAGTCTTTAAAAAGGCCTTTAACCTCGGCGACGGCTTCCCCACCGATGGCAGCCAGTTCGACCGTCTGTTGGACGACGGCGACGTTGTCGAAGCGGGCAGCCTGAAACTCGATGTGCTGCATACACCGGGACACACACCAGCCTGTTGCACCTTCCACATCGGGGATGCGCTGTTCACCGGAGACGTCCTGTTTATGCCCGACGTCGGCGTGGCTCGCTGCGATTTTCCCAATGGCAGCCCCGAAGACCTTTACCGATCGATCAAGCAGCGTCTCTACGGGTTTCCGAACAGCACCCGGGTATTCGTCGGTCACGATTACCCCAACAAGCGCGGCTTCCAGTACCAGACCACCATCGGACAGAGCAAGGCGTTCAATTGCGACCTGCCCAACGGCATCGGTGAACAGGAGTTCGTCGCCAGGATCCACAAACGCGACAGTGCCTTGCCCGCACCGCGGCTGTTGTTCCCCAGCCTCCAGGTGAATATCAACGCCGGCGTGTTACCCGAGCCCGAGAACAACGAGGTGGCCTACCTGAAGGTGCCGTTGAATTACCTCTAGGCCGCGCAGTCCAGCCGGCCTCGCGCGAACAGGACCATTACCCATGAAAAGCATCAAACTGAAGCGTGTGCTGGACAACCTGTCCAGCCACTATCTGCCCTTTACCTTGCTGTCCAGGGAGCGGCTTTCCGAAGTGGTGAACATCGTTCGCTTCATGGAACTGCGTGAGGGCGAGATCATCCAGCTGCGCGGCAGCGAAGCCAATGACTACCTGTATGTCGTCGAGGGCCACCTGGAAGTGATCCAGCGCGGTTCCATCCGCTCCTTTGCCGGGCCCGAAGACACCCGCAGCCGGCCCTTCATCCTGCCCAGTGCGCCGGCGACCGCAACCATCGTCGCCAGGCAGAACTCCATCATCTGCCACGCCGATCGCGCCATGCTGGACAATCTCATCGCCTGGGATGAAATGGTGCACCTCAGCGAAGACAGCGATACTGAACTGCACGACCGCCTGGAGCTGGTGCGCAATTCGCTGGTGTTCCGCCGCCTGCCGCTGGAGTTGGTCGAAGCTGCCTTCAAGAGCATGGAAGTCAAAACCGTCAAGGCCGGCGAAGACATTATTCGCATGGGTGAAGACGGCGACGCCTATTACATAATCAGCCAGGGAAGCGCCGAGACTTACCAGCTCGGCCTCTACGACGACGAACCAACCAAGATCGCGGATCTCTCCGAAGGCGATGCCTTCGGCTGTGAAGCCCTTATCTCCGGCAACAAGCGTTGTGAAACGGTGCGGGCGACCAGCGATTGCACCCTGCTGGTTCTCAACCAGAAAGCCTTCGAGGACCTGATAAAGAATCCGCTAATCAAGACCGTACACCCGAATGTCGCCCGGACCATGACAGAAACCGGGTACCGGCTGCTGGACGTCCGTTACGCCGAAGAGTTCGACGACCACCATATCCCCGGCGCCATCCTCATGCCCCTGTACGAGTTGCGCAACCGCATGGATGAACTGGACAGGAATCAACGGTATATTGTCTACTGCCACGCGGGTGGCCGAGCCGCTGTCGCCACGCTGCTTCTGAGCCAGAACCAGTTTGACGTCGTCAGCCTGGAAGGCGGTATCCGCGACTGGCCGTTCGAAACCACTGCGGTCGGTGAACTCGCGGAAGAACCGAACGAACAACAGGCAGTAAACGCCAACTAGTCGCAGCGGCACATCAGCCGGGGCGACTGCAGGAGCCCCGGCCATCAACAACCAGCTGACAAACGACGAAATCCAGACACTGCGCCAGCAGCTGGAAGAACTGCGTCTGGAACACAGGGATCTGGATGACGTCATCCACCACCTGAATCACTCCGCCTACCCCGACCAGCTACAGCTCAAACGCCTGAAAAAACGCAAGCTGCGCCTGAAGGATGCGATCCAGCTTATTGAAAGCCGGCTGATCCCGGATATCGACGCCTGATCAGTCGACGCGGTACGATACAGTTTTCACCGGAGAAACCACCTCAATGCTGGCCCCCTGCACCTGGGCGGCACGCCTCACCTGTACATACAGCTGCTTCAGGCCTGTTCCCGAGCTCAGCGTAACCGGAACTTCCGGCTTGTAGGCCCGCCATTCGGTGTCCTTGAAATCCGCCTGTTCACTGATACGGATCTGATTCACGGGCCCGGAGGCATGCGCCGACACCAGCACACCGGTGCCGCTTCGCGCATTGATATCCGCACGCACCCTCACGGAGCCCAGAGTCAGGCCCGACCCGGCATCAGCAGCCGAAGAAGCACCCTGTGGCGCGTCGCACACCGGGCCACCGCCGCCGGTCACCAGTTTAACCACCACGACGCGGCTCTGACGCATCGGCTCAAGGGCCTCTTGACGCCCCTGGTAACCCTGTCCCGAAACGGTCAACACCAGCGGATATGACCTGACCTCATCGAAACGCACCACCCCCTGACTGTCGCTGCGCCGGGCACCAAACTGGTCGGGCCGGGCACTGGTTCCCAGGCACACAGCCGCATCGGCGAGCGGCGCACCTGCCTGGCTGCCCAGCACCCGCACTTCAAG
>JASFNS010000088.1:0-7462 GCA_050116915.1 Thiogranum sp.
AACGCGCTCGCCGGTTGCATGGGGATCGCCCGGCACCAGTCCGCGAAAGCGTGCCTGCACATCCTGGCCGACACGGAACCCGGTCAGGCCCTTGACGTGCAGACGGATACCATTGACGGAAAGATCACGCGTCACACCGTGTGTGCGGATGTTGCCCCGCTCCAGGGTCACCGAACAGGCGTACAGCAGGCGCGGGTGGGTGCGTTTGCGAAAGTAACCCAGTGGCAGTTGCTCGGGGTTGTCCACCGGCACAACCGCAGGCGCAACGGGGGCCGCTTGCCCCTCACCGCCGGCGCCCAGCTCAAGCGCCGCGGCGCGTACGCGCTCCAGGCGGCGGCGCTCGATTTCCTCGCGGCGGCGTTCCTCTGCGGCCCGCGCGGCGGCCTGCGCCTGGAGGGTGTGCGCCCCGCCCATGATGGCCTCGAAAGTGCCCACGGTATAAACGCCGTTATTGTTCTGCAGGCCCTGCTCGAACAGCTGAAAGGACACATCGTCAAGGTAGTGGATACGGTCGTTGAACGCGTAGCGCCGGCATTCGCCGGCCACCCGCCCGCGCATGTCGATGGTCTGAAAGCAGGGTCGCGTGAGGCGCGATTCTTCCATACGCTGGAGAAACCGGCCGGTGTCCGAGTTGTCGACCACGACTTCGGTGACAATCTCCTTGCTGTCGGAACTGATCCCCGCGCGCTTGAAATGTTTGACGACGATTTCGCCCATAGCCCCTGCAGCGATGCGGCCACTGCACACCTTCGGCGGCGGCGGCAAACTGTCCTGATATCAATACCTTAATATAATCCAGCAAAGTGGCTGGGCAATCAGTCTAGATATCGGCAAGATTGCCTTTTTTCTCCAGCCAGGAACGCCGGTCGGCGGAGCGGGTTTTGGCCAGCAGCAGGTCGAGGGTCTGGTGGCTGTCGTCGCCGGCGGCCAGGGTCAGCTGCACCAGCCGGCGGGTGTCCGGATCGATGGTGGTCTCGCGCAGTTGCAGGGGGTTCATTTCGCCCAGCCCCTTGAAACGCTGCACGTTGACCTTGCCCTTGATGTGCTCGGCGGCGATCCGGTCCAGGATGCCCTGGCGCTCGCCGTCGTCGAGGGCGTAGAACACCTGTTTGCCGACATCGATCCGGTACAGCGGCGGCATGGCAACGTAAACGTGGCCGGCCTCCACCAGGGGCTGAAAGTGGCGCAGGAACAGCGCGCACAGCAGGGTGGCGATATGCGCGCCGTCGGAATCGGCATCGGCAAGTATGCAGACCTTGCCGTAGCGCAGGTTCTTCAGATCGGGCGAACCGGGTTCGACACCGATGGCCACGGCGATATCGTGCACCGCCTGCGACGCCAGGACGTCGGCGGGGTCGACTTCCCAGGTGTTGAGGATCTTGCCGCGCAGCGGCATGACCGCCTGGTACTCGCGGTCGCGCGCCTGCTTGGCCGAACCGCCGGCCGAATCGCCCTCCACCAGGAACAGCTCCGAGCGCCGCAGGTCGTTGTTACTGCAATCGGCGAGTTTGCCGGGCAGCGCCGGCCCGCTGGTGACTTTCTTGCGTACGACTTTCTTGCCCGCGCGCTGGCGCCGCTGGGCGCTCTGGATCGCCAGCTGGGCGATCTGCTCACCGGCCTCGGTATGCTGATTCAGCCACAGGCTGAAGGCATCCTTGACCACACCCGAAACGAACGCCGCGCATTCGCGCGACGACAGGCGTTCCTTGGTCTGACCGGAGAACTGCGGGTCGACCAGCTTGACCGACAGAATGTAGGTGCAGCGTTCCCAGACGTCATCCGGGCTGATCTTTACGCCGCGCGGCAACAGATTGCGAAAATCACAGAATTCGCGGATGGCCTCGGTCAGACCGGTGCGCAGACCGTTGACGTGGGTGCCGCCCTGGGCCGTCGGTATCAGGTTGACGTAGCTCTCGGCGACCAGCTCGCCCTCTTCGGGCAGCCAGGCCAGCGCCCATTCGGCGGCCTCGCTGTTGCCCTCCATTTTGCCGATGAAGGGTTCTTCGGGCAGGCGGAGCACGTCGCCGAGGGTATCGACCAGGTAGTCACGCAACCCGTCCTCGTAAAACCAGGTGTCCGTTTCGCTGCTTTTTTCATCAAACAGCGTGACTTCCAGGCCCGGGCACAGCACGGCCTTGGCGCGCAGCACGTGCTTCAGGCGCGGCAGGGAGAATTTTGCCGAATCGAAGAACTGCGGGTCCGGCCAGAAGCGTATCGTGGTACCGGTATTCTGTTTGCCGACCTTGCCGACCTCGTCGAGGCCGGCGATCTTTTCGCCGCCCTTGAAGGCCAGGTTGTATTCCTTGCCGTCGCGCCGCACCCAGACTTCCAGGTGTTTGGACAGGGCATTGACCACCGATACGCCGACACCGTGCAGTCCGCCCGAGAACTGGTAGTTCTTGTTGGAAAACTTGCCGCCGGCGTGCAGGCGCGTCAGGATGACTTCCGCGCCGGAGACGCCCTCTTCCGGGTGGATGTCCACGGGCATGCCGCGGCCGTTGTCCTTGACCGAGACCGAGCCGTCCTTGAATACGGTAACCTCGATCTTGTCGGCGTGCCCCGCCATGGCCTCGTCGACGCTGTTGTCGATCACCTCCTGGGCGAGGTGGTTGGGGCGTGAGGTATCGGTGTACATGCCCGGGCGCTTGCGCACCGGGTCAAGCCCGCTTAGCACTTCAATGGAGGCGGCGTCGTATTTTGGTGTCATGTTCCGGGTGGCGGGTGTCCGGCGGCGCCGGAGACCTTATCAATTCATCGTCGGCTGTCGGAGTGCAGCCTGCCAAAACCCGCGATGGTACAGAAACCGGCGGCGGGGATCTATTCCAGGTCTCCCTGGAAGATGAAGCGGTCGATATTGCCCTTCAGTTTGGTGATCAACTGAGGCACCGGATCCCCGGTGGGCACCGGACACAAGTAGTTGTTCGCCAGTACATTGTGATAAACATCCTGGCGGTCGCGACGCAAATACTTCCATTCGGCGCCGGGTACCGCGTGGAATTTGCCGGCGCTGCCATAAGCGTAGCGTTTGTACTGGTGGCTGGTGCAACGCAACCCTTCAAAGCTTACGTTGTCGACCCCGGATTTCGAACGCAGCACCACGGTGTAACGCACCACCCGATCCTCGCCGACAGACAGAGAGGCACTATCGACAAACACCCGGTAGGGGTAGTCGTAACGGTCGATATCCACCTCGACAAGATTGTCTTCCTGCGGGTACGGCGGCATGACCAGGCCCTGCTCTTTCCACTCGGGCCCATCCGGCAACCTGTCCTTGTAGGCCTTGATGGCGTCTTCGCCATAGATATCGTCATCACCGAACGCAGCACGCAGCGACCCCGCAGACAACAACAGCACACAGACCATAAAGGCGGTGATCTTTCTCATCCGCCAAGCATAAAAGGGGATGACGACCAAGCGCAAATGTTATCGTTGCTCGCCACCGCTTTTTCCCCGGTGCACCGCGTCAGGCCAGCGACTCGCTGCGCGGATCGTAGCCGAAGTGCTCGGCCATCTGCCGGTACAGTCTGCGACCGGCTTCGTCGGCGGCGGGCGGCGTGACGATGCGCAGCTCGACATAGAGATCACCGGCCGGCTTCCCGGGCATGCCGCGTCCCTTGAGACGCAGCTTCTGACCGGATTGCGCACCCGCCGGCACGCTCAGGTTGACCTGCCCGCCGGGCGTGGTGACCGGCACGCGCGCGCCCAGGGCGGCCTCCCAGGGGGTTATTTTCAGCCGGCGGTGTATGTCCCGACCCTCGACACGGTATTCCGGGTGCGGCTCGAACTCGATTTCCAGGTACAAGTCGCCGCTGGCGCCACCGCCCATGCCCGGCCCGCCCTGCCCCGGCAATCGCAGTTGCTGCCCGGCAACGATGCCGCGCGGAATGGTGACGTTAAGCTTGCGACGTTTGAATACCACATGTCCGCCGGGGTCCACCTCCGGCATTTGCAGCTGTACGCTGCGCGGCCCGCCACGATAGGCGTCTTCTACGGAAATCACGATCTTGGCGTGATGGTCCTCGCCCCGGCCGCGAACATCCGGGCGCGACGCACGGTGGGCGCGCCCCGCACCGGCAAACGGGCCGGCACCGCCGAACAGGGTTTCGAAGAACTCGCTGAAACCCGCGGCCGATCCCGCGCCGGGGCCGTGGAACTCGAACCCCGCGTCCCAGTCGGGTGGCGGGCGAAAATCCTGGCCCGCCTTCCAGTCCTGGCCAAACTGATCGTAGGCCGCGCGCTTCTCCGGGTCCCTGAGTACCTCGTAGGCTTCGCCGAGTTCCTTAAAGCGTGCCTCGGCGTCCGGCTCGCTGCTGACGTCCGGGTGATACCTGCGCGCCAGTTTCCGGTAGGCGCGCTTGATGTCGTCCTGGGCTGCGTCGCGTCCCACCCCCAGTATCTGGTAATAGTCTTTGAACTGCATAACTGTGAGCGCAATCACCTTGCCGGTCTGCGCGCGCCAGGGCGCGCGGACCGGTGGTGACTGGCCGCGCAGACATCAGACCGCGACTTTGATCCGCTTGGGCTGGACCTTGACCTGCTTGGGGATGACGATCTCGAGCACGCCGTCCTTGCACTTGGCGCTGATCCCGTCTGCGTCGGCCGTGTCCGGCAGGGCAAAACGCCGGAAAAAACTGCCGCGTACCCGTTCGACGCGCCTGTAGTCTTCGCGCCGTTCGGCGGTTTCGCTTTCACGGTGACCCGTCACAGAAAGCACGCCGTCTTCCATCTGCACTTCGATATCCTCCGGCTTTACACCGGGCACGTCGGCGTGGATGACATAGCGGCTGTCTTCTTCGCGGATATCCACCGCGGGCACCCAGTCGCTGGTGGCGAGCTGGTCACGATCATCACCGTATCTCGGCACACGGCTGTCGAACAGGCGATCGATTTCACCGTGCAGCTGGTTGAGCAGACCCCAGGGTTCATAACGTACAAGAGACATTGTGTACCTCCTTGCATTCAAACAGTGGACACCGACGGGTGTCCTTCGATGCCTGTGATGTGGGTGCAGGAGAGGTGTTTTTCAAGCCCCCCGAAAGGACTTTTTTTGCCCCGGGGCAGACGCCGCGGACCCGAGTGCGACGGTTGTGGCTAGCCCGAGCGCCTGCGAGCGAGCAGGCGCGGCTGCAGTTCCTGCCACATGTCGCGGTAGGCGCGAGCCGCCCAGCTCGCGTGTGCATAGGTGTCCAGCGGCGCACGCCGCGTCCCCATCTGCTCCACCTCGCTGGCATAGGGAATATAGGTGCGCGGCGCCGCCCCGAGGATACCGGTACGGTTTTCAACGATTTCGCGGTGCAGGCTCTTGCGCCGGTCGACCATGGAGAAAAACGGGATCACCGCGAGGTGCGCATAGTCGCCGGCCGCGCAGAAATCCTCAAGTTGCTTCAGGGTGCGCAGCGACAGCGTGGTAGGGATCGTCGGCACCAGCAATACGTCGGCGGCGGCGAATATATTCTCCGATACCAGCGAGATACTGGGCGCACAGTCCAGGAACAGGAAATGGTATTCGGATTTCAGCGGCTTGATGAGCTTCTTCAGCCGTGTCCCGGGCTTGCGCTGCTGCTCCAGCAGCAGGTCCATGTTGCGATAGGAAAAATCCGCCGGCACCAGGTCGAGGCGCGGGTAGTCGGTCGCCTTGATGACGTCATCCAGCCGGCGTTTGCGCTTAAACAGGCTGAACGAGCCCCCCTTGATGCGCGGCTTGATGCGAAAGTAGAAACTTGCCGCACCCTGGGGATCCAGGTCCCAGACCAGTGTATTGGCCCCACCCTGGGCGGCGAGGTAAGCCAGGTTGACCGCGGCCGCGGTCTTTCCGACGCCGCCCTTGATGTTGTAACAGGCGACAGTGATCATGCGGCGTCGGCCTCCTCCCGGGGATGGAACAGGCGTTTGAACCTGGCTCGATTGGTGTCGCTGGCAAACAGCTCAAAGCGCGACTCAAACTCGGCGCGCACCTGTTGCAGGCGTGATTCCAGCACCGCGAGCAGAGCGTCTATCGCCTTTCCCGTCGCAGCCGTATACTCGCCGCGCCGGCGCATCTCCATGGCAAAGCCCTTGAGTGCGGCAATCTGCACATCCGCGTCCTGAAAATCGCCGAGATTGTCCTGCAACTGTTTCAACTCCTTGATGGCGGCGCGAATACCCTTGGAAGGATACAGCGACTGGAAAAACTCCATCAGGTAGCGCAGCTTCTTGCATGACTTGCGCAGCTCGTGCAGCTCGGCGTGCGGCGAGTCCGGCGTGATTGCGTTACCTTCCTTGAGAACGCGCTTGTATACACGCCAGGTGCGATGGTGGGCGACCAGGCCAACGGGTTTGGCGGCGTCACGGGCCGTGGGCCGCTTCGCCAGGGGCGCATCCAGGAAGCGTTGCCACTGTTGCTTGAGCTTGCGGTAACGGCTGCCCTGCAGTTGCGGCGCCAGTTGCCGAGTGTGTTCGGCGTGTTGCTTGTATCGCAGGAAGGCGCGCAGCGGTTCCAGGTCTTCGCGCAGACCGGCCGGGATTGCGCTTTTGTAGGTGTCGAATTTCAGCAGGTAGACGTCCAGGTCGCGAACACTACCGGTGAGCGATCCCAGCCAGGCAAACTCCCGCCGGAAGCGCTGCAGCGTGGCCGGCGGAAAAACCCGTTTCAGTTCACCCAGCGCGGAGCGTGTACGACGCACCGCAACACGGAAGTCGTGCAGAAATTCGCTGTCCAGGTCGGCGATGACCCCCGCCTCATTGGCTTTCATGATGGCAAACAGCTGCGACAGGACGCGGCGTATGGCGGCGTCGGCGCGCATACCCGGCAGCAGATCGATTGCCAGACCGGAGGTGTAGTCGCCGGCCTGTTTGCCCGCCGCCGTCAACGCCTGCGCAAACAGCTGATCCTCAGTCGCCTCGAGCTCGTGGCGGTGCTCGAGCGCTCGCCGCAGCCCGTCGGCGGCCTTTTGATAGCCGCGCAGCGGCTGCAGCCTCAGACGTTTCTGCAACAGTCGGCGTCGGCCCGCGCCGTCCACACGACTGAATGACTCCAGGTAAAGACGCGCCCGGGTCTTGCCTTCGGCGTCCCCCTGGCGCAGGCAATAGCGCACAACCTTCAGCGTCACCAGTGGCAGCAGCGCACGCATCTCCAGCAAGGGTTCGAGCCGCGTTCTCAGTGCGCTGTCGGGCAAGCTGGAGGCGAAGCGCGCCTCGGCCAGGTCCATCGCGAGAGTGGCCGCAACTGACTGGTCGGAGAGATCAACCAGCATGGTCTCCGCGCCGTGAGGACCGCGCAGGCACTGCAGGCTTTTACCGGCCACGTAGAGACGCCAGTCGAAGCTGTCGTAATAGGTGACTTCGAAGCGTTGCACGGCATCGCTGTCGAGCTTCAGATCGCTGCTCAGGCGATGGTGCCAATGATCGAGTTTGTCGCCCCGTGCGAGGGGAAAAATACAAGGTTTCTGCATGCAGCCGACAGTCTGCCTCCCGGAACATCCTT
>JASFNS010000089.1:0-7346 GCA_050116915.1 Thiogranum sp.
ACAGTTGTACAAGGATGTCCACGTCTGGACCATGATCCCTGAGCGGGAGCGGGATCCCACCCGCCTGGCGCGTTTCCGCGCGCTGTTGTCGGCAGACGAGCTTGCCCGGTTGGGGCGCTTTCGTGTCGAACCGGCCGCCCACCGCTACCTCGTCTCGCATGCCCTGCTGCGCTCGGTACTGTCGCGCTACGCGGAGATTGACCCGGCCCGGTGGCAGTTCGCTTACGGCAGTCACGGTCGCCCGGAAATCGCCAACCGCGCGGCACCACCGCTGCGTTTCAACCTGACCCACACCGACGGCCTGGTCGCCTGCATCGTGTCGCTGAACCGGGCGTGCGGCATCGATGCCGAGCGACTGAGCGGGCGGCACGACCCCACCGGCGTAGCGCGGAAAATGTTCTCCGACAGGGAATACCGGCAACTGCGGCAACTGAGCGGGCGGGCCTGCCTGAAGTACTTCTATGACCGGTGGACCTTGCGGGAAGCCTACGTCAAAGCGCTGGGTATCGGCCTCACCTTCCCGACCCGCGCGCTGGATTTCACCGTCCATAGTGACGAGTCGATCGGCGTGGTATTTGCGCCGGGCGTCCAGGACAACAGTCGGCACTGGCATTTCCGCTTGCATCGGCCCACCACCGACCACGTCGTTGCGGTTGCGCTCCGGCGCAACGATGACAGCGAACCCGGTGTAGTGTTACGCGATTTCGACTTCGACGGCTAGGCCAGCGTGCAACCTAGAGAAAGTTGAACAGGCTCAGATTCTGAACCTTGACGAACGCCTGCTGCGCCGCCTGCAGGGTTACGCTTTGCTGGCTCAGCCGGCTGGCGGCTTCGGCATAGTCGAGGTCTTCGATATTCGAACGGGTGGCGTTAAGCTGCTCCAGCAGCGCCCCGTTGATCGTCGCCTGGCTGTCGATGGCGTTCAGCCGGGCTCCCGCCGTCGCCCGGAAGCTGAGCAGGTGATCCATCGCGGCATCGATCTGATCGAGGCTGCCGGCGTTCGGCGCGTTCGCCTCCAGGTCGGTCGCAAGCTTGTACAGGGTTGAGAACACATCTTCGAACCCGCCACCGGCAGCCGGCACCTTCATGAACACGTCGAGCCCCGAATCGCCATCGGCGACCTGGCGCGCAGGTCCGACCTGCAACTGCCGCTGCCCCTGGTCACCGGCGTAGCTGAAATTGCCAGACCCGTCGTGCGAGAATGGCGCGTTCTGCCCCTGGAAACCGGCAAACAGGAACTCGCCGGCTCCGTCCTTGCGGTTTGCCAGGCCCAGGACTTCATCGGTCAGCTGGCGGATTTCCTGGGCAATCGCTGCCCGGTCCTGCGCTCCGTTGGTGTCGTTCAGGCCCTGTACGGCAAGTTCGCGGGCTCGCTGCAACGCATCACCGACCGAGCCCAGCGCTGCATCCTCGAGTTCGAGGCGCGAACGCGCGTGCTCGATGTTTTTCTGGTACTGCTCGGTGACTTTCAGTGACTCCGAAAGCCCCAGGATCTGGGCTGCCCCGGTCGGGTCGTCGGAAGGTCTGTTGATACGCTTGCCACTGGCCAGCTGTAACTGCGTCTCGGCCACCCGCGTCTGCTGGTCAAGAATCGCGTTGACCCCCTGTCGGAACAACTGCAAGGTGCCGATGCGCATAGTTATCTCCCCAGTGCGTTCATCAAGGTCTGGAATGTCGTTTCCGCTGCCGAGATCACCTGGGCAATGGCCTGGTACGCCTGCTGGAAACGCACCAGGTTAGCGGCCTCTTCGTCCAGATTTACACCCGAAGTCGCGTCGCGCGACTCCTGTGCCTGAGCGAGCAACGAGGCCTGCGCCTCGGAGGTGGCCTGGGCGCTGCGCGTCTGCGTGCCCAGTTGCCCCACTAGCTGGCTGTATGCGCCCTGAAAACTTGTCGACCCCCCTTCCATGGTATGCGTGGTCTGCAGATCGGCCAGCAACAGGGCATTGGCGTTGTCGCCGGAACCGCCGCTGTTATCACCGAATGAAAAGCTGTCACCGGTAGCCGGCGTCCCGGTCACCGTGAAACTGACGCCCGCAACCGTAAACGTGGTACCGCTGTCAGTGGCCGGATTGTAGGTAATCGAACCCGTGGCATCACCGGCGTAATTGAACTGCTGCGCAAGTGCGTCGTAGGTGAACATGATACCGGAACTCAGTTGCGAAAAGCTGTTGTCGGCGCCCTGGTACTTGAACGCCGCGTTACCCGTGTTGACCGGCAAGCCGCTGGCATTGGTGGCCTCGGTAATACGCACCGGTGCTGCGGCCGCGACTTTGCGCGGACTGCCGATCAGAACCCCCGTGTTCGCGCTCGCATCGCGCGTGGGCCTGATCAGGAAACGGTCACGTGCAACTGGAGCACCACCCGACACCACAATGCTCAGTCCGTCAGCGAGGAAAGGATTGGCGGCCGTACCCGCGCCGCTCATCGGCACCACCCGTCCGTCGCCGGCATGGCTGAGCACCCAGGCACTGCCATCGTAGGTGAGTTCGTAGTCTTCCGTAGTCAGGTTGGCGATATTCGCGTTATCGAAACTCGCGCTCACCGCCGCCGCACCGGCGTTGCGAACGCTGGAGGCCACCTGCGGAGCACCCACGGCGAAGAAATCCTGGCCCATGGCGCCGTCCAGATCCATACCGAGCCGGTGCTGTGCGTTGAAATCCACTGCCAGGGTGGTGGCGACCCGGCCCAGGGCGTTCTGGGCCGGGTCCAGTATCTGGTCGCGCACGTCGAGCACGGCGCCGAGCTTGCCGCCCGTAATGCTGCTGGTTATCACCGATGGTGCGCCGGCACCGGCAATCGCCACCTCGGCGCGGCGGGCGTCGAAATCGTTCGACACAACCTGCAGAGGCGAAGCCAGGAAACGGGTGACCAGCGCCTGACCACTACCGATGAACACGTTGACCGCACCGTCCTCCTGTTCCACGGTGCGCACCGATACCAGCTCGGACAGCTGGTTGATAAGCTGGTCGCGCTTGTCGAGCAGATCATTTGGAACCTGCCCCGAGCCCTGGCCGCTGGCGTCTACGATGCTGCGATTGGCCTCCGCGATCGCCGAGCTCAAGCCATTGATGTCGGTGAGCACTGTATTGATGTTGCCGTTGATCTCGTTGCGCAGTGAGCCCAACTGGCCATCCAGATTCTGGAAGCGCGCTGTCAGCGAGTCCGCTTCGGACAACAGCAGTTGCCGCGCGGGAATCGAGGACGGGTCGTCGGCGACGTCGTGGACGGCGTTGAAGAAGGTTTCCAGGCCGGCATTCAAACCGGCTTTACTGTCACCCAGCAGGTTCGAGACACGCGCGGAGTACAACGCCAGGGTATCGTACTGCGAGCTGGTGCTGGTGGTATCTCGCAAGCGGTCGACGACGAACTGGTCGAACATGCGGGTGATGCTCTCGATCTGCACACCGTTACCGATGTACCCCTGTCCGGTGAAACTCGGATCCCGCGTCCCCAGCTCAACACGCTGGCGCGTATAGCCCTCGGTGTTGGCGTTGTTGATATTGTGACCGGCGACCGAAATCGCTCGCTGAAAGACCTGCAAACCCGATGCGGCAGTACCCAGCACGCCTATCGCCATGATGAAGTCTCCTTGCCGTCCGAGGTGCAAATGCGGATCGCGCTCATCACTACACCTCGTCTTCAGCCAGTGCGTCCGACCGAGTTTGTCTGGCGCCGGAGACCGCCTCATGCAATCGCGAGCTGTCCAGGATGCGCTCGATCTTGCCGTGATAGTCCGGGTCGGTCGCGTAACCGGCCTGCGACAGGGCACGGGCGAACGCCGGCGCGTCGGCGGCCTGGTTCAAGGCCTCCTGGTAACGGGGATTGGTTTTGAGGAAGTCCACGTAATCGGAAAAGCTCTCCGCGAGTGAATCGTAAGCACGAAAAGGGGCGCGTTCCCTGCGCATCAGGCCATCCCTGAATTCGACGGTCTCGGTCACGGCACGGGCTCCCTGCCACTGTGCGTCGGCCTTGATGCCGAAGAGGTTGAAGCTGTTGCGCCCGTCCTGGCCGCGGATGATGTGCTGTCCCCAGCCTGTTTCCAGCGCCGCCTGCGCCAGCAACACTTCCGGGGTGGTACCCAGTTCGTCGGCGGCACGCTGCGCATGCGGCCAGAGTTCCTTCACAAAGCCGGCCGGTGTCGCCGGACGCCAGTCATCGGCGGATTTTGCATCGCGCCCGCTATCGGGGTGAGTAACCGCGAGCGACGGCTGTTTCGCCGGCACCGGGGTCTGGAGCGCGCCAGGCATCGACAATGGAGCCGCCACCGCCGCGCTGTTATCCGGCAGCTCACCACCGCGGCTCAATTGCCGCACCATCATGTCAGCCAGACCCAGGCTGCCGCCCTTGCTCAGGTCCAGGGCGATCTGCTGGTCAAACATGGACTGGTAGGTCTTGACGTGCTCGCTGTCCATCAAGCCTTCGCCGAGATTGGCATCGCGCATGCTTTTCAGCATCATCTGGATAAACAGCGCCTCGAACTGACCGGCGACCTTGCGCAGCGTCGCCTGGTCGTTTTTGCCCGCTCCGGCCTCGGCGCGCAGCTGCGACAAACCCTGGAAGTCGGTATAGACGTCTGCATATTGGGATGCGATATTCATCAGCCGGTGCCCGTGCCGCCTAGATCACGATGAGTTCCGCGCGCAGGGCGCCGGCCTGCTTGAGCGCCTGGAGAATAGCGACGATGTCAGCCGGTGTCGCACCGACACGGTTAACCCCGTCGACAATCTCCTGCAGGGTGATGCTCGGCGGTACCACGAAAGTGTGGTTGCCCTTGAAGCCGATATCGATATCGCTCTGCTGGGTAACAACCGTGCGCCCCGCACGCGAGAAGGCGCCGGGCTGACTGGCCTGCTGGTTTTCGGTAATGCTGACCACCAGCGTGCCGTGCGACACCGCCGCCGGCATTATCCGCACGTTGGCGCCGATCACCACGGTTCCCGTCCTGGAATTGACCACCACCCGCGCGGCCGCCTCGCCCGGTTCGACCGTGATGTTCTCTACCAGAGAGGCGAAAGCGACCCGCTGCGAGGGCTGCATCGGGGCGCTGACCTGGATAGACACTGCGTCGACCGCCTGCGCTATACCCGGACCCACGGTTTCGTTGATTGCAGATGCCAGGCGGTTGGCGGTGGTGAAGTCGGACCGGTTCAGGTTCAGAGTGAACGAATCACCCTGCATAAAGGGATTCGGCACGATGCGTTCGACCGTTGCGCCATTGGGAATGGTGCCGACACTGGGCACGTTTACCGTTATGTTGGAGCCGTCGGCGCCGGCGGCGTTCAGACCGCTGACCAGAAGATCACCCTGGGCGACGGCGTAAACCTGACCGTCGGCACCTTTGAGCGGCGACATCAGCAACGAACCGCCGCGCAGACTCTTGGCGTTACCCAGGGATGACACAGTCACGTCGATGGTCTGCCCAACCTTGGCAAAGGCGGGAAGGCTGGCATGGATAGACACGGCAGCGATATTCTTCAGCTGTGGATTGCTGCCCGGCGGCAGAATGATGCCAAACTGTTTCAGCATGTTCTGCAGGGACTGCACGGTAAACGGTGTCTGGCTGGTCTGGTCGCCGGTACCGTCCAGACCCACCACCAGGCCGTAGCCGACCAGCTGGTTCTCGCGAACCCCGGCGACATGAGCAATGTCCTTGATGCGCTCGGCGCCGGCACTTGCCGACAACAGCGCCAGGCCCAGGAAGATAACCAGTCTACGCATTGCTGTGCTCCATCGGGCCATCATCAAAACGGCCATATCGGACTGTTAAAGAACCGCGCCAGCCAACCCATGCTGTTGGAATCATGCAGAAAGCCCTTACCGCTGTAGGTAATCCGGGCGTCGCCGATCTGGGTCGAGAGAATGCTGTTGTCAGGGCTGATATCCAGGGGCCGCACGATACCGGAAATCTGGATGTACTCTTCGCCCTGGTTCAGGGTAAGCCATTTCTCACCGCGCACCACCAGGTTGCCGTTGGGCAGAACGTCGGCAATGGTCACGGTGATCGCGCCGCTGAGACTGTTGCTCTGGCTGGCGTCGGCCTCGCCCTTGAACGCCCGGGTTGCCGACAGGTTCTGCTCGAGGTTGTTGTTCTTGTTGCTGTCCAGCGGTATCAGGCCGGGCAGGTTGAACTGCGGGCTGGCGCCGAAGAAAGTCGGATTGGCAACGGTGGTCTCCTGATCCTTGTCGGCCGTGGTCGTGGCCGACTTCGAAGCCGATGTGCTTTCCCGCAGCACAACCGTGATCACGTCACCGATGCGACGCGCCTTGACGTCTTCGAACAGGCGCACGTCCCGGGCCGCATGGTAGATGGAACCGCTCGCCGTCGCGGCACTGGTGTCCGGCTGCGGAAGGGTCGGCCGGTAGCTGTCGGTCTGGCGCGGCACACTGGCACAACCGCCGAACAGCGCAACGGCTGCGAATGCTGCTACCAGTCTGCCGTAGGACTTGATCTGTTTCATGTCGCTTTCCCGCTCATTTCAATCCGCCTTACAGGTTGGTGGTCACATACTGCAGCATGCGGTCGGTGGTCTGTATGGCCTTGGAATTCATTTCGTAGGAGCGCTGTGTTTCGATCATGTTCACCAGCTCTTCCACCACATTGACATTGGAGGTCTCCAGCGCACCCTGGGCTACCGAACCCAGGCCGTTGAGGCCCGGCGTACCGGTGGACGGCGAACCGCTGGAGGCAGTTTCCTGGTAAAGGTTTTGCCCGATGGCCTGCAGCCCCGCGGGATTTATGAAATCGGCAAGCTGGATGGTGCCGATCTGGGTCGGTGTCGCGCTGCCGGGCGTCATTGCCGACACCACCCCGTCCGAGCCGATGGTGACGCTGGTCGAGTTGTTGGGGATGGTGATCGCCGGCTGGATAACATAGCCGCTGGCGGTAACCAGCTGACCGGTCTCATCCATTTTGAAAGAGCCGTCGCGGCTGTAGGCCAGGGTACCGTCGGGCTGCAGGACCTGGATAAAGCCACGACCCTGGATGGCAATATCCAGGCTGTTGTTGGTCTGGACGATGTTGCCCATGGTGTGGATCTTTTCCGTTGCCACGGTCCGTACCCCGGTACCCAGTTGCAGTCCCGAAGGCAGCCGGGTGTCCTGCGAGGACTGGGCGCCGACCTGACGCACGTTCTGATACAGCAGATCCTCGAACACTGCGCGGTCGCGCTTGAAGCCCGTGGTATTGACGTTGGCCAGGTTGTTGGAGATCACGCTCATGCGTGTCTGCTGCGCTTCCAGTCCGGTCTTCGCTACCCAGAGTGCCTTGTTCATAAGCCTACCTCGTTATTCCTTGGGTTAACCCAGGTTCATTATCCGTGTTGAACTGGCGTCGTTATCTTCGG
>JASFNS010000090.1:0-7322 GCA_050116915.1 Thiogranum sp.
TCCAGTTGCCTGACCCGGGTCAGCCCTGCCAGTTGCTCGCACTGCTCCGGGCTGAGATCGCTGGTGAGCGTGGAATGCTGTACAAGATCACATGCCGTCTCGCTGCTCATGGTAACCGTCTCCCGACGCAAGCTGTTTACACTGATAGCAAGTATACAACGATCGAAACAGGCAATTGGCCCTACTCACGCGAAACGCACAACAACTTGATCCAGGTCATAAACCGAGACACCCGGCGACCGGATTCCGGCTGTAGCTGCGCCGCTCGATAGCATGGCCCGCCCAGCGCTCAGGAACTTCTGAACCGGTTCGCTTGCCGCGCCTGTTCCAGGTGCTCGACGAGACCGGCCAGGGCGTGATCATCCACCATAAGCCGGTGCGGAGTTGCGCCGAATTCCGGCAAGTCCCGATGCAGCCAGTGGTACATGGCGACGTTGTCTCCGTCGTAGCGTGCGTGCAGGGCAGCATAGCAGCGGACCAGCAAACAGGCCTGCCGCCAGGCGTGGGTGTGCGGCCTCAAGCGGGTCCTGGCCTGCGCCACAGCGGCCACATCGGCGCACTGCAGCCCCAGGATGCGGGCCACTTCCGCCTGGTAGAGCTGCAGCATGTCCATAATCTGGACCACATTGCGGCTCAAAGTCAGGGGATCGTCGCGGTGCGGCTCGAGCGCCAGCGCGCGTTCCAGGTCGTCGGTCACCGCTGTCGGCCTGTCGCCCGCTCCGCGCGCTGTTCGGCGGAATCGCTACCCTCGCCGGGCTCGACAACCTCTTCCACCGCCTCCGGCGTCGCGCGCACCGAGCCGCTGGAGAGCACCGGCGCGGCGTCTATGTCGCCCGCATCCATCATGGCGGCGATGCGCTGCAGCGAGGCCAGCAGTTGCGTCTGCTCCCAGAGTTCGAGGTCCTCGAAACGGCTGGCGAAGCGATCCTGCAGCAGCGGCGGCGACGACGCCAGGCAATCCCGGCCTGCAGGGGACAACTCCACCATCACCCGGCGGCGGTCCGTATCGGAGCGCACCCGCGTGATCAGCCCGCGCTGTTCGAGGCGGTTGAGTATATCCGTCACGGTGCCCTGGCTGAGACTCACCCGTTCGGCCAGCGCGCCCGCCGACAGACTTTCACTGCCGACCGCCTTGAGAAGCAGCGCCTGCGGGCCCGTCAGGCCGTGGCTCTCAACCAGCCGCCGCGAATGCAGATCAACAGCTCGAATTACCCGCCTCAGGGCGGTGAGTATCTGATCGACGCTTTCACTGTGCACGGCCATCAATCACCCGGAAATAATTGTTTGTGTCGAAACCATATTTCATTTCGCATAATGAAATGATGCGGCCATTTTGCCGAAAATGCACACTTTTAGGGCATTTTTGGCGTCAATTTCTCATCCAAATTACTTTGAGTTAGAATGGCTTGTCTGGTTCACGGACAAGCCTGCAAGCACGAAGGAGTTCAACATTCTAAATGATAGTGGCCGTACGAGCGCCGTTTTTGATCAATATTCACCCGCCAGCCGACACGGGTACGCGCTGACGGGACGGGCGTTTATTGGCTTGATTTTCCTGGCGTCGACACCCGGCGCACTCCTCGCAGCACCCCACATCGAAACCGATACCACAGTTGCCACAGCCGGCTACTATGTCCTGCGCTGGAGCGCCGCAAGCACCGACGTCGAAGTCGCCGAGTTCGCCAACCCCGGCAGCGGGGATCCGAGCATCATTTATCGAGGCCCCGACCGGGCCACCCTGATTTCCGGGCAGCCCGACGGCAAGCGCATCTACCGGGTACGCGAAATCGGTGCAGGTGAACCCTCCGCCTGGAGCGAGCCGGTCACCGTCACCGTCGCCCATCACCCGCTCAGCCGTGCCCTGACGTTCTTCGGCATCGGCGCGGTGGTATTCCTGGCCACGCTCACGCTGATTGTCCGCGGCGCGCGGAGGTCGGCATGAGCACCGCTGAATTAAGCATCAATCCCGAGCGGCTGCGCGCCGACATCGACAAGCTCGCCAGTATCGGCCGCCGGGAGGACCAGGGCATATATCGCATGGCGTTTTCCGCGAGCGACATGGAGGCGCGCGACTGGCTCAGGCAGCGCATCGACGACGCCGGGCTGACCTTCCACCAGGATGGCGCGGCCAACATCCACGCACGGCTTGGCTGGCAGGAGGGCGCGGCCAGCGTCATCTCCGGGTCGCACATCGACACCGTACCGGGCGCGGGACATCTCGACGGCGCACTCGGCGTACTTTGCGCGCTGGAATCGCTGCGCGTCCTGAAGGAAGCCGACATCCGCCTGAAGCGCCCCCTCGAGGCAATCGCGTTCAGCGACGAGGAAGGCCGCTTCGGCGGATTGTTCGGCTCACAGGCGTTTGCCGGACAGGTGACCCCCGAGTACCTGTACAACGCTCGCGACCTCGAAGGCGTCACCCTGGTCGATGCCATGGCCGGACACGGCCTGGACGCGCGCGAAGCGCTGCACGCCCAGCGCCCGTCGGACAGCATCCACGCCTATGTGGAACTGCATATCGAGCAGGGCCCGGTACTCGACCGCCAGGGGGTATCCGTCGGTATCGTTGACGCCATCACCGGGCTGTTCAAGTGGCAGGTCACGCTGACAGGCGCCAGCAACCATGCCGGTACGACACCGATGCGGCTGCGCACCGATGCTTTCCAGGGACTGACCGAATTTTCCAGCCAGGTGGACCGCATACTCGAAGAACACGGCGGCCCTGCCAGCGTGGCCACCATCGGCCGCGTCGAACTGCTGCCGGGTGCGGCCAACGTGGTGCCCGGCGGGGCGATCTTTTCACTGGATGTCCGCGACACCGATGCCGATATCCTCGAGCGCCTTGCCGAGGCCTTCCGGCGCGCGCTGGCGGCGATTGCACGGCGCCGCGGCCTGATGTTCGAATTCGAAATTCTCAGCGAGATCGCGCCGGTGCCCTGCGCCTACATGGTGCGTCACGCCGTGGAGCAATCCGTCGAAGCTCTCGGCATCGAGGCCACACACATAAACAGCGGCGCCGCTCACGATGCCCAGGTCATCGCATCCATTGCACCGGCGGGCATGGTATTTGTGCCCAGCAAGGAGGGCCGCAGCCACTCGGCCGCCGAATGGACTGCCTGGCGCGATATCGAGGCCGGCGCGAACGTACTCCTCAACACACTGAAACGACTGGCAAGCTGAATGAGCGATACACCCAACCCGAAAGCGGGCGAACAACAGGCCTTCCGCGACGTCGATCCGCTACGCGACACCTACCGACGCTCCATCACGCACGTACCGGCTGTCACCCGTTCCCTGGAACACCACAAAACCGCATTGCTGTGTATCGACATGCAGTACCTCGATGCCGCCCGCGGCCACGGGGTGTTTGCGAGCGCCGAAACGTCGAATATGCCCATTGAGGCGCAGGAATACTATTTCGAGCAGCTCGAGCAAAAAGTGCTGCCCAACGTGGCGCGACTTCAGGCGGCCTTCCGGGCGAGGCACCTCGAAGTCATACACACCCGCATCCAGTCACTGACCCGCGATGGCCGTGACCGCAGCCCCGGCCACAAGCGCCTCGGCCTGCACGCGCCGCCGGGTTCCAAAGAAGCCGAATTTATCGAATCGGTGGCACCGCTCGACGACGAGATCGTTATCAACAAAACCGCCAGCGGCGTGTTCAATTCCACCAATATCGAGTACGTGTTGCGCAACCTCGACATCGACGGCCTGTTTGTCGTCGGCGTCTACAGCAACGAGTGCGTATCCACCGCCATACGCGACGCCTGTGACCGCGGCTTCTACGTCACGCTGATCTCCGACGCCTGTACCACGGTGACCCCGGAACTGCAGCAGGCGACCATGACCACTATGAAAGACCGCTATGCGCGGGTGTTCACCACCGCCGAAGCCATTGACGAACTGCGCGAGGTGATCGACGCGTGAATGCTGTCAACAGCGCCATTCTAGACGCCGATGTCGGCTGGGCCATTCTCGCCGGATTCTCCGTGCTGTGGGTATTCCTGGGCTGGTACTGGGGCCGCAACGCCGGGCAACTCGACGAATATGTACTCGCCGGGCGACGGGTCGGTCTGGCCCTGGGTACGGCAACCGCAATGGCTACCTGGGTTACCAGCAACACCACCATGGCGGCGCCGCAGCTGGCTTTTCAGATCGGTGTCTGGGGCATGCTGGGTTACTCGCTGGGTTCGATCGGCCTGCTGATGTTTGCCCCGCTGGCAACGCGCATCCGCAGGCTAATGCCCAACGGCTATACCAGCGGCGACTTCGTGCGTATCCGTTACGGCCACACGGCATGGCGCGTGTTTCTCGCCATCTCGCTGTTCTACAGCCTTGGCTGGCTGGTCAGCATGGGCATGGCCGGCGGCATCCTGATACATGCGCTGACCGGTATACCGTATCACTACGGCATGACGGTGATTCTCGGCATCTGTGTCGGCTACACGCTGCTCGGCGGCTTCCGGGCAGTCATCGGTACCGACTTCATACAGGCCCTGCTGATCCTGGTCGGCCTGATCGTCATCGCCTTCCTCGCCATTCAGCACGTCGGATTCGCAAGCATACACGCCGCGGTGCTTGCCAAACGGCCCGAGCTGCTCAACCTGCTGATGCCCGCGGCCATCATGTTCCTGTTCAACAACCTGTTGTTCGGTATCGGCGAGATTTTTCACTCCAACGTGTGGTGGAGCCGGGCGTTCTCGTTCCGCGAAGGCGTGGGCTTCAAGGCGTATACGCTGGCCGGCCTGTTGTGGGCACCGATACCGGTGGTCGCCGGCTTCGTCGCACTGGCGGTGCCCGCGCTGAATCTGAACGTGCCCGCCGCCGACATGGTCGGCCCCATGGTCACCGCCAAGCTGCTGGGCGCCACCGGGGCGGTGGTGGTGTTGATCATGGTGTTCTCGGCGCTGTCTTCAAGCCTCGATTCACTGCTGGCCGCCACCAGCATTCTCATCGTCGAAGACATCTACCGGCGTCACCTGAAACCGCACGCCAGCTCCGAGGAATTGCGCCGTGCGGCCGCCTGGATCATCGTCGGCCTTGGCGTGTTGACCTGGATGCTGTGCGCGCCGCGCCTGACCACGCTCGCCGAACTGCTCTATTTCACCGGCGCCTTTGTCGCCAGCACCATCTGGCCGATCGCCGCCGGACTGTTCTGGCAGCGCACCAACGCCACGGCCGCGATAGCCGGCATGGTGCTGGGCAGCGCGGCGGGCCTGTACAGTTACTTCGCCATCGGCTTTTACGTCGCGGCGCTGGTCGGCGCCGCCGTGTCCATGACCTGCGTGGTGCTCGGCACCTGGCTCGCGCCGCGTGAATTCGACTGGAACCTGCTCAGGGAAGAACACCCCCTGCACAAAGGCGTGCTGCCATGACCATTTCGCTAACGGCATTTTCCGTACTGGTAACGGTGGCGCTGGCCGTCACCACGGCCGCGCCCGTGTTGCTCATTGCCCTGCTTATCCGCGACTGGAAAAGGAAACGACTATGGTAAACAAGCTAAGTCGGAAACTGCTGGACCCGCTTGTAGAGCGACCGCTCGACATCCAGGGCTTCGAACAACCGCGCGCCCTGCTGAACCGGATTCCGGAAGACCTGACACCGCTGCTCGACCTGGTCCAGCGTCCGGTGGTATCGGCGACCCAGTTCACCCGCCAGCAGCTGCTGCAGCTGGCCAGGCTCGCCTCGCGCTACGAAACCCAGCCACAGCTGACCGTGCGCCCGTTGACCGGAAAGATAATGATCAGCGCCTTTTACGAACCCAGTACGCGCACCCGGCTGTCGTTCGAAAGCGCCTGGCACCGCCTCGGCGGCGACATCATGTCCATCACCGACCCGGCTTCCACCGGCATCGCCAAGGGCGAATCGCTGCACGACATCGGTGAGATGCTCAACCACTACGGCGACCTGGTGGTGTTGCGCGAGAGCAATGAAAACGCGGTGTACGAAATGCTCGAAACCCTGCGCATTCCCATTGTCAACGGCGGCAACGGCACCGACGAACACCCGACACAGGCGATGGCGGACATCTACGCCCTGCTCAAGTGGCGTCCGGCGCTGTGCGACCCCGACATCGACACCGGGGAACGCATACGGCTGGCCATCATCGGTGTACCGGGACAAATGCGGACCGTGCGCAGCCTGCTTATCCTCATGAGCCAGTTCGCGCCCGCGTTCGAGGAAGTCGTCATCATCACCGACGAGGCGTCGCCGTTCGCCGAAGGGCAACGCGAAGAGCTGGAAAAGGCCGGGCTGCGTTTCCGCGTGACCGGCGACATGAACGCCGAGTTGCCGACCCTGGACGTGGTATACATCAACACGATCGCCTGGGTCGGCGACGATTACAAGGAACTCGGCGCCCGCTACCGCCTGGACGCCGCCTCGCCCCTGAAGCCCGGCGCAGTCATCCTGCACCCGCTGGCGCGCGGCAGCGAACTGGCGCGCGAACTCGACACCACGACGCACAACTGGTATTTCGCGCAGGCGCGCGGCGCGGTATTCATGCGCATGGCGCTGTTGTCGACGATTCTCAAGACTTTTGCCTGATCACGGAGATCCTTATTCATCATGTGTGGTATTGCCGGATTCCTGTACGCTGACCGAGACCGACCCGTCGACCCCGAGACCCTGGTGGCGATGGCCGCCATTCAGTATCACCGCGGTCCCGACGGCTTCGGCTGGCGCAGCATGGACGGCGTGGGCTTCAGCCATGCACGGCTGTCGATCATCGATCTCGATGAGAACCGCGGGCGGCAACCGTTCGAAACCGCCGACGGCCGCCTGATGCTGACCAAGAACGGTGAGCTGTATGACTATCAGCGCATCCGCGCCGATCTCACCGCTACGGGCGCCCGCTTTCAGACCAAGAGCGACTCCGAAATCATCCTGCATCTGTATCCGCGCCACGGCCTCGACGCGACCCTGCCGCACCTGCGCGGCGAGTTCGCGTTTGCCCTGTTCGACAAGGACGAAGACCGCCTGATGCTGGTGCGCGACCGCTTCGGCATCAAGCCTCTGTACTGGACCGAGGTCAACGGTACGCTGGTGTTCGGCTCGGAACTCAAGGTGCTGTTCGCACACCCCGAAGTGCCGCGCAAGTTCGCCCCCGCAGGCGTGTACCACCAGCTGATGCAGACCATGGTGCCGGGCACCACGGCCTTTGAGGGCATCCACCAGGTCCGCCCCGGCTATGTGCTGGACGTGCGTCGCCGCAACGGCCGCCTGCAGATCGAAGAGCGCAGGTACTGGGACATGGCGTTTCCACACGAGTCTGAATACCCCACCAGCTATTCAGAACAGGACTACATCGAGGGCGTGCGCGC
>JASFNS010000091.1:0-7313 GCA_050116915.1 Thiogranum sp.
CGCCGACCAACGCAGCAAACCCCGGATCAGCATCGCCGAACACCCGCAGATTCTGGATACCCATAGCGGCGAAGTCCTCGGCGAACTGGTCAATTTGTCAGCGGAAGGCCTCATGGTTGCCGCTACACACTGCATTCAACCCAACACTGTGCGCCAGATGCGCATCCCGCTAAGGCAAGGCGAGCGGCATCTGGAAATCCGTATCGGTGCGGAAAGCCTCTGGTGCGAGGATGCCAACGACTCGGGCATACACTGGACCGGCTTTCAGATCATCGACATTTCCCCCCAAGACCAGCTGATACTGGACGCCATCGTCGGCACCTGATTACCTCAGCGGACCGTCCGGTCCGCTCGCCACATCCCGCCCGGTCGGCGCCCGCGCGGGACAGCGGCGCGGAGGTCTGGAGCAACGCCAGGTATACGTTATACTGTGGGCCCGTTAGCTGAGCAGATTTTCCACGAATTCGCATGGCCATAGCCCGTACGTCGCGCAGCATGACCTCGTTCCGCCTGTTATCGCTCAGCGCTTGCTGTCTGCTGCTGCCAGCGACGGTGCGGGCATCGACGGGTACCGCAGAGAGGCTCGATCTTACCGGACACAGTATCGGCTACACCGCCCTGGCATTGTTCGGCCTGGCCTATCTCCTGGTGATGGCCGAGGAATTCACCAATCTCAGGAAATCCAAGCCGGTTATCCTCACGGCCGGCATTATCTGGGGACTGGTCGCCTGGGAATACCACGAGACCGACATGAGCCATGTGGTCGAGGCCGCTTTTCGTCACAACCTGCTGGAATTCTCCGAACTGTTCCTGTTCCTGCTGGCCGCCATGACCTATGTCAACGCCATGGATGAGCGCCAGGTGTTTGAAACGCTGCGTTCGTGGCTGGTACACAGGCACTGCAGTTACCGTTTGCTGTTCTGGATAACCGGTTGCCTGGCGTTTTGGCTGTCACCGCTCATTGACAACCTCACCACGGCGCTGGTGATGTGCGCGGTGGTACTGGCGGTGGGCAAACACAATGACCGATTTGTCGGACTCGCCTGTATCAACATTGTGGTGGCGGCCAACGCCGGCGGCGCATTCAGTCCGTTCGGCGACATCACCACGCTCATGGTCTGGCAAAAAGGCCTGATCCCTTTTTCCAAGTTCTTCCTGTTACTTGTCCCTTCCCTGGTTAACTTTCTGGTGCCCGCTACGGCAATGCACTTCTTTGTCCCGCGCGGAGTACCTCACGCCGGTGGCAAAACCACACACCTGCACCGGGGCGCCAAAATGATTATCGCACTGTTCGCCCTGACGGTCACGACCGCAGTCTGCTTCCATAACTTTCTCCACCTGCCGCCCATGCTGGGCATGATGACCGGACTGGCCTACCTGCAGCTCTACGGCTACTACCTGAAAGTCACGCACCGGCCCCTGGAAAGAAACAGCGGTCGTTACGGCGTGGTCGGAGACATACTGCCGATCAGCGGCAGAGAGCGGCCGTTCGATGTATTCGCGCGCCTGGCGCGGGCGGAATGGGATACCCTGCTGTTCTTCTATGGCGTGGTAATGTGTGTCGGCGGACTGGGTTTCATCGGCTACCTGGCAGTGACATCGGAAGCGCTTTATGGAACGCTCGGTGCTACCGGCGCCAACATTCTTGTGGGCATCCTGTCAGCCGTTATCGATAACATACCGGTGATGTTTGCCGTGTTGTCCATGAATCCGGACATGCCCCAGGGCCAATGGCTGCTGGTGACACTGACGGCTGGCGTAGGCGGAAGCCTCCTGTCTATAGGCTCGGCCGCGGGCGTCGCGCTGATGGGCCAGGCGCGCGGCAAGTACACGTTCTTCACCCACCTGAAATGGACCCCGGTCATCGGCCTCGGCTACGCGGCCAGCGTGCTGGTCCATATGTGGGTCAATGCCGGCAGCTATGCCATACCGGCGGGATCTCCCTGAGCAGTACGCGCCACCCTAGTCGGAGCCGGACTGGATACGCTCCCATACCGACTGCCCACCGGCTGCGCCGGCGATGGCTTCCAGGCGTGCCTGGTGTTCGGCGAGCTCTTCGTCGGTGGCGCGAATTACCGGCAAAGGCGCACGGTCGCCCGGCAGGCGCCGGATCGCTTCGGCATTGGCGCCATGCGCGGTGTCGTCGCTACCGCTTCCGAGCGACAGCGCCACCTGGCCACCGGTCATAGCGAGGTAGACGTCCGCAAGTATTTCCGCATCGAGCAGGGCGCCGTGCAGATCGCGATGGGTATTGTCGATATCGTAGCGCCGGCACAGGGCGTCGAGGTTGTTCTTCTGGCCAGGATGCATCCTGCGAGCCAGTGCCAGCGTATCGAGCACACGGCACAGGTCGGCTACCAGTGAATCACCGCGCGCGCACAGCTTCAACTCATGGTTGATAAAGCCGACGTCGAACGGCGCATTGTGAATCACCAGCTCGGCGCCATCGATGTAGGCGATGAAATCGTCGACAATATCGGCAAACCGCGGTTTGTCCGCCAGAAACTCATTGGTAATACCGTGCACCTCGATTGCGCCGGCATCTATTTCCCTGTCAGGCTGCAGGTACTGGTGAAAGTTATTTCCCGTCAGGCGGCGGTCGGCCAGTTCCACGCAGCCGATTTCGATAATCCGGTGTCCCTCCGAGGGGTCGAGGCCGGTGGTTTCAGTGTCCAGTACGATCTGTCTCATGGTCTCGGTTCAAAGCTCGTCTATACCACAATTGGCCAGTGCATCCGCGCGCTCGTTTTCCGGATGGCCGCTATGCCCCTTGACCCAGTGCCAGGAAACATCGTGGGCCTGTGCCGCCTGGTCCAGACGCTGCCACAGGTCCAGGTTTTTTACCGGTTTTCCGGCAGCGGTCTTCCAACCGCGCTTTTTCCAGTTGGGCAGCCACTCGGTGATGCCGCTGCGCACGTAAACCGAATCGGTCGTCACCCGTACTTTACAGCCTCTGGTCAAACTCTCCAGCCCTTTAATCGCGGCCATCAGCTCCATACGGTTGTTGGTGGTATCCGGTTCGCCGCCATACAACTCCTTTTCGTGCCGGCCATAGCGCAGCACGACACCCCAACCACCGGGACCCGGATTGCCGCGACAGGCGCCATCGGTAAAGATCTCTACGTCAGCCACGGCGCCGCATGCTCCCGTGTCCGGGCTCGGCGACCCCGCCACCGGCGAGCACGGCACGCCGCGGCCGCCAGCGCGGCTTGACAGGCGTCAGGGTTGCGACGCGTTTGCGTGCCACCAGTACGTAGGCGCCGGCGAGCAGGGGCCAATGGTCGTGATGCAGACGTTCCAGCAGATTGTGCACCGCACGCGCCCTGCCATAGTGCCAGGGAGGCTGGGGAAACAGGTAACGCGTTTGCAAGGTATCGAAGCCCAGCAGCGACAGCCAGTCCTTGAGACGTGGCAAACCGATAAAGCGCAGCGACCAGGGCACACTCCCTCGCCACCCCAACAGCAGCTTGCGCAGCCCCCACCAGCCAAAGGGGTTGAACCCCAGAATAATCAAATGGCCTTCGGCCACCAGGCAACGGTCGATTTCCCGCAGCACCTGGTGCGGGTCGCGCGCGACTTCCAGTGCGTGCGGCAACACAAACGCGTCGACGCTGTCCGACTGCAGCGGCAACTGTTCGGCAGAGGCCAGCAGGGTCGCGGGTTGCTGCAACCCGTCGCGGGTGCAGGTCTGCACGACCCGGTGCAGGATCCGGCTGCTTTGCAGCGCATCGGGCTGGCAGGCCGGGTCGAGCACCACCAGATGGTAACCGAACACATCGCTCAGCACCTCGCAGAGCAGATCCCGTTCGGCGCCCGCCAGAGCCTGGCCAAGCGGCTGCTGACACCACAAGCGTAACGCCTGCAGGCGCAGTCGGCGGGACGTTGGAGAGGGATCTCGTCGCATAAGAACTGTCATGGTAACGCATCAGCGGGGTTCGGCTGTAGCGCTTGACGGTATCCCGCCGGCCTGTCAGGATATAGCCCCAGTTTGTCCAAAAACACCTTGATCTTCACATGCTTGGGGGGCTAAAAACCCGGGCGCCCTGGCCGATAAGGACGCTATGGCTGGTCATTTTCAGATTCCCGCGCTGGGCGCCGCCCTGCTGCTGACGGCATGCGCCACCGCCCCCACCGTCGAGGCGCCGGCGACAGCGGTGCCGGTTGCCGCGGCACACACATCCGGTTCCATAGACGAGCAACCCGCGACGTCGCCAGGCGCCACATTGGTGGCCTCCTCGAAACCGCTCACCGGCATTGCCTTCGACACCACCGCGCAGCTCCCGCCCGACAACCTCTGGCAGGCACTGCAGCAGGATTTCCGCCTGGCCCAGGAAGACAAACCGCGTATCGCGGTGCAGCGCAAATGGTATGCCAGCCACCCCCGCTACATGCAGCGCGTCACCGAACGCGCCCGACGCTATGCCTGGTACATCTATGAGCAACTACAGGCGCGCGACATGCCCGCCGAAATTGCCCTGCTGCCGATCGTCGAAAGCGCCTACGATCCGTTTGCCTATTCTCACGGCCGCGCGGCGGGGCTCTGGCAGTTCATTCCCGGCACCGGCAAACGCTTCGGGCTGACGCAAAACTGGTGGTACGACGGCCGCCGCGACATTCCGGATTCGACTACTGCCGCACTCGATTACCTGCAATACCTGCACGAGCGTTTCGACGGCGACTGGCTGCTCGCACTGGCAGCCTACAACTCCGGTGAAGGCACGGTCATGGCGGCCCAGCGCCACAACCGCAAGAAGGGCAAGCCCACGAGTTTCTGGGACCTTGATCTGCCCAGGGAAACCCGGGCCTACGTGCCCAAACTGATCGCGCTGGCCGAACTGGTCAGTCGGCCCGCGGACTTCGGCATCGAGCTGGAACCGGTCCCGAACCATCCCTATTTCCGTATCGTCGAAACACAGGGACAAATCGACCTGGCCGTGGCCGCCGACCTCGCCGGTATCGATCTCGAGGCCCTGTATCGCCTCAACCCCGGCTTCAACCAGTGGGCCACGGCACCGGAGGGCCCTCACCGCCTGCTGGTGCCGGCGTCCGCCGCCGCGACGTTCCGCCAGGCGATTGCCCAGCTGCCACCCGACCAGCGCATTCAGTGGAACCGGGTGAAGATCCGCAAAGGCGAAACGCTGAGCCAGATTGCCAGCCGTTACCGTACGACCATCAACGTCCTGGAAACCGCCAACCAGCTGCGTGGCTCTACGATTCGCGCCGGAAAGTACCTGATGGTGCCGGTGGCCAGCCAGGCCAGGGAAAGTTATGAACTGAGCGCGGCTCAACGCCTCAGCCGCAAACAGAACAGTAAACGCAATGGCTACAAGACGCGTCACGTGGTGCGCAACGGCGACACACTGTGGGATCTGTCACGCGAGTACAAGGTTGGAGTGCGCTCCCTGGCCTCGTGGAACGGCATGGCACCGGGAGACACGCTGCGCGTCGGCCAGACGCTGGTCGTCTGGACCGGGAAAATGTCCCCGCAAAGCATGCACCCGGGCTCCCAGGTAAGGCCGGTTCACTACACCGTACGCAAGGGTGACTCGCTGTCACGCATCGCCGACCGTTTCAATGTCAAAGTCAGCGACCTGCGCCGCTGGAACACCCTGCCCGAGGGGCGCTACCTGCAACCGGGACAACACATCAAGCTGTACGTGGACGTAACCCGCCAGACCGGCGCCTGAGCGGCTCACCTGAACTGGACCGAGCGCCGGGTCTGGTTCCAGGCACCTGTCCGCCCGTTAAAATTGAGGATACGGTCGTCGGTGACCACGGTAGCCCCGTAATCCTCGGCCTCGATCTGTTCGGTCTGCTCGCCCGCTTTGCGGCGCAATGTCTGCCAGCCGCCGGCGAGCGCCCCATAGGCGGCAAAACGCTGATTGGTAACCACCACGGCGACCGCATTAGCCGCCTTGTAGTCAATAACGCGTTCCTTGGCGTCGAGGTCCAGGCGATCAAAACGGCCGGTCTGCGTGTTGGACGCGATCACCTGACCGGGTTCCACCAGCAGAAACAGGACTTTTTCGACCTCGTCAGCCCGCGGCGCCGTTGGCGCGAACAGCGCCACACTGAAAACGCCCGCGACTATCGCCCTCATGCCGAAACCCCTGTCTTTCCCCAGTGCACGTGCAAGGGCGCCTGCTCGAGTTCGTCGATGACGGCCTCGATACCCGCCGCTTCCGGCCGTGGCGGATACGGCTGCCAACCGCCGGCCGACGGGACGCTGAGCAACCAGCGCCCGTTCTCAAGATGCAGCCGCAATACAGGGGAGCTGTGCGCATTGCGCGTATCGACTTCGGTGACAACGAATCCGCCGCTATCCTCGCTAACACGCCATTCGCGGAGACCCCTGGATAGCGCGTTGCGCTGACGGCAAAATGTTGTCAGCTGATTGCGTGCCCGCTGCAGCTCCAGCACAAGGGTTGTCATAGCAAGAGTCCTGTTCCGTGGTTCGCCGGCCGTCTGTCGGACTGAGGCAATCGTAGCGGGCATGGTGGGACAGCGGCCCGGCGGACTGTTCCCGACCCCAGCAAGCGCCTAGTGTTCAGCACCCAGCGCCTGTGCGCGGCGCTGGGTCTCCTGCCGGCTCTCAACGCTGCCGCCCGCCTGCCCCTCCCAGCCTTGCAAGTGCATGCCCACCAGCTCGGCCAGCAGATCGAGCTGGCCGGGAGAATCGTTCAGCGCGGGTATGTAGCTGTATGCACCCCCGCCGCGGGCCTGGAACAGTTCGCGGTTCTGCTGCTCGATTTCCTCCAGCGTTTCCAGGCAATCGACGCTGAACCCGGGACATATCACATCCACGCTGCGCAGTTTCTGCTTGCCCCAGGCGGCCAGCGTCTTGTCGGTGTATGGCTTCAACCACTCCTCGCGCCCGACCCGCGACTGAAATGTCAGCTGCCACTGATCAGCCGTAAGTCCGAGTTCTTCGGCCAGCAGACGCGCCGTCTTCTGACATTCGCAGAAATAGGGATCGCCGGCAAGGAAGTAGCGCCTGGGGATGCCGTGAAACGACATCAAAAGTTTTTCAGGCGGTGCTTTCTCCCGCCAGTGCGCACGCACACTGGCGGCGAGCGCGGCGATGTATCCCGGGTGATCGTGGTAGTGCTGGATGAAGCGCAATTCCGGCACCCATCGCCAGCCCTGCAGCACGCGCGTGACCTCGTCGAACACCGTCGCCGTGGTGGTGGCCGAGTATTGTGGGTACATGGGAACGACCAGCAAACGGCGCATGCCCCGTTCCCGCAGCGTCTGAAGAACGGCTTCGATCGACGGCTGGCCATAGCGCATCGCCAGCGCGACTTCGATGAGGT
>JASFNS010000092.1:0-7294 GCA_050116915.1 Thiogranum sp.
GTAGCTGCTGGCGTCGGCGTGTCGCACCTGCCAGTGTGCGCTCACCAGCCAGTGTATACCCTGCCCCGCGGGCCAGGTCTCCATGGGAAAGCGTGCGCTCACGCCACCGGGCGCGACCAGGATCAGGCGCTGTTCTGCGCCGAGTCGCAGCTGTTCACGCAAGGCTTTGCCCTGCGACCTGCCAACGGTCGCGATCGGTCCGATTGCAACCCGCCGGTCGAGAAACGGCATGGGCATGGAGGGCTCCGGACACAGAAAAACACGCGCACTGCGGTATGCCTCCTCCATCTGCTCAATGATACGTGGCGCCTCCGGTCGCTGCAGAAAATAGTGCCGGTAGACATCGGCCCAGTTCAACGAGCACATGGCCACAGCCGGAATGCCCGCGCGGTCAGCCGCCGCCAGCGTCAGGTAAGGCACATCGGCAAGCACCAGCGTCGGGGACAGCCGCCCGAGCCGTTGCGCTTCCCGGTCCAGACACGCGTCCCAGTCATCGTGCAGCCGGCGGTATGCGGCTGCACTCGCGTCGAGGTCGATGGCAAGTGCGGAACTCATTATCAGCCCGAAATCCGGGGCTTCTTCGATCAGCTCGAAGTCGCCCTGGATGCGCCCACGCAGAAACGCCCGCGGCAGGCTGGTCAGCAGTGTGAGGCGCAGCTTCGGATGTCGTTGCCGCAGCACATTCAGCACGGGCGCAATCTGCGCAGCATGACCGAAGCCATGCGGAGTAATCGCCGCGAGCAGGTGCACCGGTGGCTGAATCCTTACGCCAGTCCTGCCGCCTGCTGATCGGCATGGTAGGAAGAACGGACCATCGGTCCGCTGGCTACCTGGCTGAAGCCGAGTGATTCGCCCAGCTCGCCGAGTTGTTCGAACTCCTCCGGGTGAACAAAGCGCTCGACCGGAAGGTGGTGTTTGCTCGGTTGCAGATACTGACCGAGCGTGAGCATCTGCACGTCGTGCATGCGCATGTCGCGCATCACCTGCGCGACTTCATCCAGTGTTTCCCCGAGGCCCAACATCAGACCGGACTTGGATGGCACCTCCGGGTGCTCCTTTTTGAACTGCCTCAGGAGCTCAAGCGACCATTGATAATCCGAACCGGGGCGGGCCTTTTTATACAGGCGGGGGACGGTTTCGAGATTGTGATTGAAAACGTCCGGTGGCGCGGCGCGCAGTATTCCCAGGGCCCGATCCTTGCGGCCGCGGAAATCCGGTACCAGAATCTCGATCTGAATATCGGGATTGAGTTCGCGCACCGCCTGTATACAGGCGACGAAATGCCCGGCTCCACCGTCGCGCAAATCATCGCGATCGACAGATGTGATCACCACGTAGCGCAGCCCCATACCCCTGATGGTTGTCGCCAGACTGTGTGGCTCGTTTGCATCAAGGGGGTCAGGACGGCCGTGCGCCACGTCGCAGAAGGGACAGCGGCGTGTACAGATGTCGCCCATGATCATGAAGGTCGCCGTGCCGTGAGCAAAACACTCGCCGAGGTTCGGGCACGAGGCCTCTTCGCACACGGTATGCAGCCGGTTTTCACGCAGCACGCTTTTCAGTCGTTGCACCTCGGGTCCGGCAGGCGACTTGGCGCGGATCCAGGCGGGCTTGCGCATGGGACTCACCGTCGGTTCTATCTTGACGGGGATGCGCGCGGTCTTTTCCGCGCCGCGCTGGTGTTTATTCTGTTGGTCAGACATAGTGTTTAATTCCCACAGTGTTCCAGCCGGTCGACGAGATACGGCAGCCACTGCTGCGCCACTTCGTCGACCGTCAATTCGATACCCAGTTCGCTTGTCTGCGTAACCGGCAGGCCCTCATAGCCACAGGGGTTGATACGGGCAAACGGCGCCAGGTCCATATCCACATTCAGCGCCAGACCATGATAGCTGCAGCCACGCCTGACGCGCAGACCCAGTGCGGCGAGCTTGGCTCCATCAACGTACACACCGGGCGCATCGGCGCGTGACCGTGCGGTCACCCCGTTGCAGCGCAGCCATTCAATAACCGATTGCTCCAGCACATCCACCAGGCCGCGTACCCCCATATGCCGGCGCCGCAGGTCGAGCAGCACATAGGCCAGCAACTGGCCTGGGCCGTGGTACGTCACTTGCCCGCCGCGATCGACATCGACCACGGGAATGTTCCCGGGGGCCAGCAGGTGTTCTCGCCTGGCGTTCATCCCCAGGGTAAAAACCGGCGGGTGCTGCAGCAGCCAGACCTGGTCCGCGGCGCCTGCATCGCGCGTCTGCGTGAACGCCTGCATGTCTCGCCAGACCGGCATATAGTCATGCAGCCCCAGGTTTGTGACCTGCAGCGCAGGTGCTGCGTCGCGCACGTGCGGTTCGATCCGCATCACAGCACCATCAGCAATTCTTCGCAAGCGCTCAACTCGCGATAGAGGTTATCCAGCTGTTCCCGGCTGCTGGCCTGGATCGTGAAGGTTACTGACAGGTAGTTGCCCTCGCGGCTGGCAACCGTGCGCATGGCGGCAACGTCGAAATCCGGCACATGGCGGCGCACGATCGCCAGCGCCCGGGCTTCGAAGCCACTGTCGCAGCGCCCCATGGCCTTGATGGGGAAGACGCAGGGAAACTCCAGCAGGCTGTCTTCGTCGCTCATGCCGCCATGATAGAGCATGTGCGCGGAATTTACCCCGACGGCTGGCCGGGTAATCCGCTCAGCAACGTTCTCGGGGCGGCATCAGGCGCCCGCACGGGAGCAGCTGGTGGCAGGCTTTGGCGTCATTTGCGGTCTGCCACGGCTGTCGCGGCGCGCAGCCCCGCACCCGCAAACCGGTTGACCAAGCGATAACTACAGATCCGGAAACAGCTTTTTTATAGCACGTCGCAAGGCGGGCACCGCATCCCGTTCAAACCAGTCATTGCGCCGCAGCCAGATCTGGTTGCGTGGCGAGGGATGCGGCGCGGGAAAACAAGCCGGTAACAATTCCTGCCAGCGCTGCACAACTTCCGTAACGGACTTCCCCGCTCCCGGGAGATGGTACTGCTGCGCATACTGGCCTATCAACAATGTCAGTTCAATATTGGGCAGACAAACCAGCAAGCGTTGCCGCCACAGTTGCGCACACTCGGGACGCGGCGGCAGGTCGCCGGATTTACCTTTCCCGGGATAACAGAATCCCATGGGCACAATGGCGACACGGTTTTCATCGTAGAAAAATTCCCGGTCCACCGCCAGCCAGCGCCGCAAACGGTCCCCGCTGGGGTCATTCCAGGGAATGCCGGTCTCATGAACCCGGGTGCCCGGCGCCTGGCCCACGATCAGCAGCCGGGCCGACTCCCTGGCACGCAACACCGGCTTTGGCGCAAACGGCAGCGTGGCCTCGCAGTTGCGGCAGGCGCGTATCTCTTTCAGTAAGGCTGGCAGGCCGTGTTGCTTGTTGCCGGTCTTCATGTTGAATCAGGATGCATCACCGGCATCAGGCGCACCACTGTCGCGTGGCAGAAACTGGGTCAGCCATTCAAGCGCCGGCTGCTCATCCTTGAATATACGCGTCGGGTAGGGGGGTCGGTGAAAGCGCATGAATATTTCTGACATGGCGCGGGTAAATACCGACCTGACAATAATACCCATGCCGGTAATAAGCTCGGCGACATCTTCTCGTGACGCGAACTGCTGGGCTTCGTATTCCGCCGACGCAACGGTATCTGCATAGATCAGCAGTGGACAGGGCGTGGCCATGAGTTCCAGCCGCTTGCGATGAACCAACTCCATCACGTCCAGCGTCAGATTGAAATCCTGCGGGTACTGGACCCGCAATATGCCATCTTTTCCCAGCCAGACCTTTGGGCCCGGGTCGACCATGCCACAGCCCCCTTTGGATTCACTCCAACCCTGCAAACAATACGGGATGTCAGCGCATTTTTATGCCACTTTGAGCAGCGACTTTATCAACCCTCACGCCATCTTTCCAGTCATCCCCTGTTTTCACTATACTGTATATATTTACAGTATTCCGAACACGTCCATGCAAAAGCCATCGCTGCCTGGGTATGCCGAGCTGCATTGTCTGAGTAATTTCAGCTTCCTGCGCGGCGCCTCGCATCCGGAAGAACTTGTCATGCAAGCAAAAAGACTCGGCTACCGCGCCCTGGCATTAAGCGATGAGTGCTCGCTGGCGGGGGTGGTGCGTGCCCACCTGGCTGCACGTGAAGCGATGCTGGACCTGATTGTCGGCAGTGAATTCCAGCTCGACGACGGCCCACGACTGGTGCTGCTGGCAACCGACCGCGGCAGCTACGGTGATTTGTCCGCGCTGATCAGCCAGGCACGACGCCGGGCCGGCAAGGGCCGGTACGCTATTCAGCATGACGACCTGACGCCGCTGCGACGCTGTCTGCTGATCTGGACCAATGCATACACTTGTAGCCACAGCGTGATACAACACACAGGGAAATGGCTACAACAGTGTTTTGCCGGACGTGCCTGGCTGGGCGTTCACCGCAGACTGGACGGCCGCGACCGGCAACGCTGGCAACACCTGCGGGAGCTGGGGCGACAACTGGGGGTGCCGCTGGTTGCCTGTGGCGGCGTGCAAATGCACAGCCGCAAGCGGCGCAGCTTGCACGACACGCTCGCGGCTATTCGCCTGGGCACCCCTGTCAGCAGCGCCGGTTTTGCCCTGCAGGCCAGCGCCGAGCATTGCATGCGCAGCCGTAGCTGGCTGGCGCGCCTGTACCCTCGCGAGCTGCTCGATGAAAGCCTGCGCATTGCCGGGCGCTGCCATTTTTCCCTTGACGAACTGCGCTATGAATATCCGCAGGAAATCACGCCACCCGGCCTTACCCCGGACGCATACCTGCGCCAGCTCACCCTAGCCGGTCAGAAACGACGCTGGCCGGACGGTGCACCGTCCAGGGTTCGACAGCTGCTGGAACACGAACTGGCGCTGATTGCCGAGCTGGGCTACGAACCTTATTTTCTCACGGTATACGATATCGTCCGCTTTGCACGCTCGCGCAACATTCTCTGCCAGGGGCGTGGCTCGGCGGCAAATTCGGCGGTGTGCTATTGCCTCGGCATTACTGAAGTCGATCCGGCGCGCATCGATACCCTGTTCGAGCGCTTCATTTCCAGGCAGCGCAACGAACCACCGGACATCGACGTGGATTTCGAGCATCAGCGGCGCGAGGAAGTCATTCAGTACATCTACGAAAAATACGGCCGTGAACGCGCCGCCCTGGCCGCCACGGTGATCCGCTACCGGCCGAAAAGCGCGCTGCGCGATGTTGGCAAGGCGCTGGGCCTGGACCTCGACCAGATCGAGCGACTGAGCAAGACCGTCCACTGGTGGGACGACCGGGAGGTCTCCCGCACCCACCTGCTGGAAGCCGGCTTCGACCCCGACAACCCCGTCATTGAGCGCCTGTTACAGCTGACGGGACAGTTGATCGGCTTTCCCCGCCACCTGTCACAACACGTTGGCGGTTTTGTTATAGCCCGCGAAGCACTGGACCGGCTGGTGCCTATCGAGAACGCCGCCATGCCTGAGCGCACTGTCATACAGTGGGACAAGGACGACCTCGATGCCCTGGGCCTGCTGAAAGTCGACTGCCTGTCGCTGGGCATGCTGAGCGCCATCCATCGCTGCCTTGATTTAGTCAATCGCCATTACGACGGGCAGCTCGCCATGCACCGGATCCCCGCCGAAGACCCGGCGGTATATGCCATGATTGCCCGTGCCGACACCGTGGGCGTATTTCAGATCGAATCGCGCGCACAGATGTCCATGCTGCCACGCCTGCGCCCGGCCTGTTTCTACGACCTGGTGATCGAGGTCGCCATTGTGCGGCCAGGCCCCATCCAGGGCGACATGGTTCACCCCTACCTGCGTCGCCGCCAGGGACTGGAGGCGGTCACCTATCCTTCGGAAAACGTGCGGGCAGTACTGGAACGCACCCTGGGCATTCCTATTTTTCAGGAACAGGTCATCAAACTGGCCATGGTCGCGGCCGGTTTCTCACCCGGCGAAGCCGACCGGCTGCGCCGCTCCATGGCCGCCTGGCGCCGCAACGGCGAACTGCAGGGCTTCGAGCAGCGCCTGGTGGACGGGATGCGCGAGCGCGGTTACAGCGTAGCGTTTGCCCGGCAGATTTTCCGACAGATCCTGGGATTTGGGGAGTACGGTTTCCCGGAGTCGCACGCCGCCAGCTTTGCCTTGCTGGTGTATGTTTCGGCATGGTTGAAACACCATTACCCGGAGGCCTTCACCTGCGCACTGCTGAACAGCCAACCCATGGGCTTCTACACGCCACGCCAGCTGGTCGACGATCTGCGCCGTCATGGCGGGACGGTCCTGCCCGTGGATATCTGTTGCAGCGACTGGGAGAGCAGCCTGGAGACAGTGGCGCCAGAGCCGGCTGCTTCCGGCTTGCGTCTCGGCCTGCAGATGGTCAAGGGACTGTCACGCCACGGCGCTGAGCGCCTGCTGAAGACACGCGCGCAACGCCCATTGCGTAACGTTGCCGACCTGGCGCATCGCACGCAACTGGACCGTGGTGACCTCGAGGCCCTGGCAGCCGCCGGTGCCCTGCGGTCGCTGGCCGGCCACCGCTACCGGGCGCGCTGGGACTGCGCCGCACTCGAGCCCGCCCTGCCCCTGCTGCAGGATGCGCCGATCCATGAAGCCGCGCCCTTGCTGAAAGCGCCCAGCGAAGGTGAAAACCTGGTCGCCGACTATGCCAGCACGGGCCTGAGCCTGGGACGCCATCCGCTGGCCTTGCTGCGCAAGAAACTCGACCGGCTGCAAATGCTGACGGCGGCACGCATCCATAGCAGTGAACACGGCAGCTTTATACGTACCGGCGGCATCGTTACCAACCGGCAAAGCCCCAGCAGCGCCTCGGGTGTTATTTTTGTAACCCTGGAAGATGAAACCGGCCTCGTCCAGGTGATCGTCTGGCCGGACCTGGCGCGGCGCCAGCGCGGTATCCTGTTGCAAGCCCGGTTGCTGGCTGTCGAAGGGAAGATACAACGTGAAGGCGAGGTGCTGCATCTTATAGCCGGACGACTGGAAGACCACAGCCACCTTTTAGGCAGGCTCCTGACGCAGTCGAGAGACTTTCACTGACATGGCACCCGCGCCCTATCCAGCGACCTTCCGGCCAAGGTGCTCGGCCAGGCGACGCATCGCCGGAGAGGCATCATCGCTGTTCAGATGCACATTGACCAGGCTGGGCTGTCCCGACGTGCGCAAGGCCCTTTGCAGTGCCGCCTCGAATTCGTCTTCGGTGGTCGCGACAAATCCGCTCACCGGCCCTATCAGTTC
>JASFNS010000093.1:0-7077 GCA_050116915.1 Thiogranum sp.
TGCGAACTATGTTCAGCGCTTCGGCTTTCGGGAGGACCAGATTCCCAGGGATCTGTCGCTGGCGCTCGGCAGCGGCAGTGCCACCCCGCTGGAGATGGCGCGTGCCTATAGCGTGTGGGCCAATGGAGGTTTCTACGTAACACCCTATTATATAAAGGAAATCCGGGATTCCGAGGGCGAGGTGGTGTTTTCCGCGAATCCTGCAGTGGCCTGTCTTGATTGTGACGAGGCAACGCCGGAGCAGGAGCCGGTCGCCGCGGAGGCCGCCGGCAACGACACGGCTGCTGCGACGGTTGCCGGCGCCGATGCCACGGTGCCATCCGGGGAGGCCGCGCCGGCCGACGCGGTCAAGGTGAACTATGCCAAGCGCGTGGTCGACTACGACAATGTCTATCTGATGACGTCGCTGATGCAGGACGTGATAAAAAGGGGCACCGGACGGCGTGCCCTGGCGCTTGGGCGCAGTGACCTCGCCGGCAAGACGGGAACCACCAATGACCAGCGCGATGCCTGGTTTTGTGGTTTCGATACCCAGCTGGTCACCACGGTCTGGGTGGGTTTTGATCAGGTCCAGCCGCTGGGTAACGGCGAGACCGGCAGCCGTGCCGCGTTGCCGATGTGGATCGACTACATGCACGCGGCCCTGAAGGACGTGCCGCCCTCGACGCTGGCGCAACCGCCGGACCTGGTCACGGTGCGCATCGACGCCAAAACCGGTTTGCGTCTGCCGCCGGGTGAAGCCGGTGGCCTGTTCGAGCTGTTTCGGCCCGGGCATGTGCCGAAACGCTTCAGTCAGCCTTCTCAGGAAGGCAGTGAGGAGACGGCCGGCCATGATACCGCGGAGCCATTGTTTTAAATGGATAGACTGAAGGCCAACAGAGCTGCGGGGCGCGATCAGCAAATGCGCACCCGCATTGCCCAGGAGGCGGCGCGCCTGATGTCCGAAGAGGGTATTCAGGATTTCTACGCGGCCAAGCGCAAGGCTGCCCAGCACCTGGGCGCACCCGACACCCGCAACATGCCACGCAACCAGGAAGTCGAGGTGGCTCTGCAGGAGTATCAGCGCCTGTTCCGGGGCGAGCAGCAAAGCGGTCACCTGCGCGTCCTGCGGGAAGCGGCGGTGCAGGCCATGCGTTTCCTCGCGGGGTTCAAGCCGCGCCTGGTCGGCTCGGTGTTGAGCGGAACTGCGGGTCGGCACGCCGATATCAACCTTCACCTGTTCGCCGATACGCCCGAGGAGGTCAGTCTTTTCCTCATGGATAACAGTATTCCGTTTCACCCGGCGCAGAAACGCCTGCGGATCAGCCGGGAAGCCTGGCAGGAATTCCCGGCCTATGAGTTCATGGCCGGCGAGCAGGCCGTTGAGCTGGTGGTGTTTCCCAGCGAGGGGCGGCGTGAAGCGCCTCGCAGCCCGGTTGATGGCCGGCCCATGCGGCGCGCCCGTGTCGAGGAAGTCGAAGCACTGCTCGCGGATTCAGCGTAGTCCCGGTCCCACCGGGCCAGCGCCAGCGCGCCGGTGGTGTTGCGCACCACCCCGGGGAGGCGGCAAGCCCCCCGTGAGGGGCCGTGATCAAAGGTGTGGCGCAGCTTTGTAGTGTTTCGGGAAAGCGGTGCGCGCCACCCCCGAATCCACCGCTGCCTGGGCAACGGCCGGCGGCACAAAGTCCATCAGTCGCGGATCGAACGGCTTGGGGATGATGTATTCGGGACCGAATTCCAGGTGTTGCAGCCGGTAGGCTTCAAGAATCTCCGGCAGCACCGGTGCGTGCGTCAGCGCCCGCAGTCCCTCGACAGCGGCCTTCTGCATTTCGGTATTGATGGCGCGGGCGCGCACGTCCAGTGCGCCGCGGAAAATAAACGGGAAGCCAAGGACGTTGTTGACCTGGTTGGGGTAGTCGCTGCGGCCGGTGGCCATGATGATATCGGCGCGCACCTGCTGGGCCAGCGCAGGGCTGATTTCCGGGTCCGGGTTCGACAGTGCGAACACGATCGGCGTTTCGGCCATGCTGGCCACCATGTCGGCGGTGACCAGGTTGGGCCCCGAGACGCCGATAAACACATCGGCGCCGCGCATTGCGTCGGCGAGTGTCACGCAGTCCGTGTCCAGGGCGAATTCCTGCTTGTAGCTGTTCAGGTCGCCGCGTCCGCGACGAATCACGCCTTTGCGGTCGACCATGAAGATCTTGTCTGCTGCTGCGCCCAGGTCCTTGAGCAGCCGCATCGAGGCAATGCCGGCCGCGCCCGCGCCGAGGCACACGATCCTGGCATCGGCCAGTGCCTTGCCTTTGATTTCCAGCGCATTGAGCAGCCCGGCGCAGATAATGATGGCGGTGCCGTGCTGGTCATCGTGGAAAACCGGAATGTCCAGGCGATCAATCAGGGCGCGCTCGATTTCGAAGCAGTGGGGGGCGGCGATGTCTTCGAGGTTGATGCCGCCGAAACCGCCGGCGATCCGCGCCACCGTATCTACAAAGGTGTCGATATCGCTTGCGTCCACCTCGATGTCGAACACGTCGACATTGGCGAAGCGTTTGAACAGCACGGCCTTGCCTTCCATGACCGGTTTGCCGGCGAGCGCTCCGACGTTGCCCAGTCCGAGGACCGCCGTGCCGTCAGTCACCACCGCCACCAGGTTGCCCTTGTTGGTATAGCGAAAGGCGAGGTCCGGGTCGGCTTCTATCGCGCGCACCGGTTCGGCGACGCCCGGTGTGTAGGCCAGTGACAGTTCCTGCTGGGTGGTGCAGGGCTTGGTCACGTGGGTGGCGATTTTGCCGGGCGTCGGCAGTTCGTGGTAGTCGAGGGCCGCTCTCTTGAGGTCTTCAAACATGTCGTTGTTTTTTCCTGGCTGCATGCGCAGCATCATATCAGTCTTTAGCGCAGGTATGGTCAGCGAACCACTTTCAATAGCTGTCCGGGTTGCGGTTCGCCTTTGGGGTACAGCCCGTTCAGCAGGCGCAATTCCGCTTCCGCCTGTTTGCGAATCGGTGACTGGCGCGCGAGTGCCTCTATGCGGGTATCCGCCCCGGCTTTGAGCAGGCGCAGCCGGAGGCCGCTGGCGAGTTTTTTCTCTTCGGGGCTCAGGCGGTGAAAACTGCGCGCCGCCGCCTCGAACTGCTTGTCGAATTGCCGCTGGCTGTCCGTACTGCGGCTTACCCCGGTAAACAGCCAGGCGTGCGTGGAGTCGTAGAGCACGATGAAGCGCGCATTGCGCTGACCGACATTGGTCGCAACCGGCGCCATGGCGGTATACGTCTCGTAGCCATGGAGGTTCAGCGATTGGCCCAGCTGCGGGTTGCGCACCCCCTGCTGCTGCAGGAACTGGCGCGGCGTGACCCGCAGGGGTCTTTGACCGACAACGATCTCGACAATGGCGGCCTGCCCGGGCGCGGTCGCGAGCAGACGGTCGGCCTGGTTGCTGATTGACCAGCCGGCGGGAAAGTCCAGGCCGACATTCAGTGGCTTGTGATAGAAATGGTTGCCCACCACAATGCCTTCGTCTTCGCTGGGACCGAACGCCAGCCCTTCGAGATGCTCGAGATAGGCCGTCCGGGCCACCCGCGGCTGGCCGTTGACTTTAAGGTGCCCGGATTCCTTGACGACTTCCTGCAGGCGCTGGTCGTTCTCCGGGTGACTGGCGAATACGCCGTGGTAGGTGCGCGGTTCGCGCCCTTCCTCGCGCGCCTGCTGGCGCTCGAACACTTCCTGGTCTTTCAGGACGCCGATCACCTCCAGCATGGCGTCCGGGTCGTAGCCGGTGCGCGCGAGGTACTGCGCGCCGAGACGATCGGACTCGAGTTCGTGCTCCCGACCGTAGCCGCTCAGCATCGCCTTGCCAAGCACATCGAACAGGTCCTGCGAAGCCGGCACGCCGGTCGCGGCGCCGAGTACGGCTCCGGCGACACCGGTAGCCGTGGCGGCGCTTTGTTGCCGCACCGAGTGACGCGCGGTGACGTGGCCGATTTCATGGCCCAGTACTGCGGCCAGTTCGGCTTCGGAATTCAGGTAGGCCATGATGCCGCGGGTGATATAGACATAGCCGCCGGGCAGCGCGAAGGCATTGACCATCGGGCTGTCCAGCACGGTGAAGTGATAGTCCAGGTTCGGTCGGTGACTGGCGTGCGCGATCCGCTGGCCGACTTCATTGACATAGGCGGTCAACTCGGGATTGTTGTAAGCCGGCATCTCCTCGAGGATCTGCTGGTTGTACTTCTTGCCGAGAGCGATTTCCTCGCTCTCCGACATGAGTACGAAGTCGTGGCGGCCGGTCACCGGGTTAGTGGCGCAGGCGGGCAGCAGGCAGGCTGCCAGCGCCGCCAGCAGTAGTGCAATCTTGGCGGTCATTTTCATCCGGTTGTCAGGTGCAGATGCGACTGGGCAGCCCCAGGCGATGGGATCTTATTCTACCGTCCCCGCGCGGGCGTGCAGAGGGTCTTCAGAACAGCAGCAGGTTTGCCGGGTGGCCGATGTTGACGCGCAGTTCTCCCCTCGCCTGGTACACCCAGCCGCGGACTTCCAGTTCGCGACCGATCCAGTTGGAACTCGGGGGTGCGGTAAATTCGTGCAGGTCCGCGTCTGGTATACGCACGGCGAAGCGTCCCTGCAGGTTGATCCAGGTGGCGCCGCCACCATGGTTGACGCGCGTGATGCGGCCGCGCACCCGCTGGAAGCCGCTGGTGCGCAGCGCCAGGGTGGCCGATGGCAGGGCGTCATACACGCCCGGTTTCCATACGCCGTGCTGCGCGTTCCTGGCCCGGGTTTCGGCCTGCCGGTGACAGTCGAGGAAACGTGTATCGGGCGGGATAGCGACCAGCCAGCCCAGGCCGGCCGCCAGCAGCTCGGCGGTAATGTCCTTGCCGTCCGGCAACCACAGGTAGGCCAGCGTTCGGCCATGCTGATCCTGGGGTTCTTCGCCGGCCAGCAGCCGCACCCGGTTGCCGGTGCGGAACAGCATCTGGCGCAGGTGGTCGCGGGCGCGGATGGCCAGCGGCTGGGCCGGTTCGCCCTCGCGGGCGAGTTCGGGTGTATTGATGCCGATAAGGCGTACCCGGGTATTGTCGCTGAGTGTGAGCGTGTCGCCGTCATGGACGTAGCGAACCTTGATCAGCGCAGCATCGGGAGGGGCGGTGCAGCTGTCTGCGGGAGCAGCCGACAGCCAGGCCAGGAGAACGAAAAAGGCGCCAACCAGTGGCGCCTTTCTCAGCCGGGGTCGTGCAACAGGCATCAGGCCGGCTTGTTCATACCGTACTTGCGGCGGAAGCGGTCTACACGGCCACCGGTATCGAGCATTTTCTGCTTGCCGGTATAGAAAGGGTGGCACTGGGCGCAGACTTCGATAGTCAGGTCCTTACCGACCGTGGAACGGGTCTTGAAGCTGCTGCCGCAGCTGCAGTTGACGGTGATTTCGCCGTATGCGGGATGAATATCTGCTTTCATGCCATTTGCCTCAGAAGGATAACAGGCGGCGCTGCAACAGCCGTCAACGCCTGCCGAAAGGCCGCGAATAATACGCCAAACGCCCCGGCGCCACAAGTGCAGCCTGCGGCCAGGCTCCCCGCGGGCTGGCTCAGCGCAGGGAATCGAATGTCAGTACTTTGGCCTTGGGCGGCGGCTCGAAATTGCCCTCGCCCAGGCGCTCCAGAGCATCACGCAGCCCACCCGGCCCCACCAGGGAGTCCCACATCATTTCACTGATTTTTATGCAGGCGGACAGCGGGTTGCTGGCCTGATTGCGTACCTGGTCGATCTTCCACTGCAGGCAGCGCATCCGATGTTGCTTGTGCGCCGGCATGCGCTGAATCATGTCCTCGATCACTTCGGCGCGCTTGACCTCAAACGCCTCGGGATCGGTTTTCGCAAGTGATGCCCACTGGTCGAAGTCCACCAGCGGATCATGGTGTTCGGCTGCTTGTGTTTTTAGTTCTGGCATGTTGCTGTTCTCCGCCGACTGCTGCGCAGTTCGTTTTCAGTTTCTTTTTGATTCGACCCCGAGAATATCACAAGTTCTCAGCACGACGACAATGTATATAAGGAAATAATTAAATTACTGGTTTTAATGTAAAAAAAAGCAGTATTCAGGCTTCTCATGGGAGGGGTGAAGAGCAAATGGCGCCAATTTCTTACAAAATCACAGTCGAAAATCCACGCAGTGTCGATTTTTCGGCGGATTGGGATTCAATGACTTGGAACGTCTGATGGCCGCGTTGTCGGATAACCGGCACCCGGTGCACGCCGGGATGCCTCACCGACGGCCGTGGCCGGCTAGTTCGCGGGCACGGTGCGCTGCGCCGCCCAGGCGCGCAACGCCGCGAGTTGTTCCGCCATCACCACCGAAAGCGGGCGGGTCTGGGCGAGCTCGGTGAGCAGGTGCGCCGTGGTCAGTTTCTCGCCCTGTTCGCGGGCCAGGTAAAGACCTGCGACCACCGCCTGTTCGATTTCGGCTCCCGAAAACCCCTCGCTGGCGGTGGCCAGCCGCATCAGCTCGAAATCGTGCGGCGCATGGTCTCGCTTGGCCAGATGAATTTCGAAAATCTTCAGGCGGGTCGGGGTGTCGGGCAGATCGACGAAGAAAATCTCGTCCAGACGCCCTTTGCGGACCAGTTCGGGCGGCAGGTTGTCGATGCGATTGGCGGTGGCGACCAGGAATACCGGAGCCCGCCGTTCCGCCATCCAGGTCAACAGCGTTCCCAGCACCCGTTTGGAGGTGCCGCTGTCATAGTCGCCGCTGGCAATGGCCTTTTCGATTTCGTCCACCCAAAGCACGCACGGCGCCATCGCCTCGGCCGTGGCCAGCGAACTGCGCAGGTTGCGCTCGGTTTCGCCGAAAAACTTGTTGTAGAGCGTGCCGAAATCCAGCCGCAGCAGCGGCAGCTGCCAGAGACCCGCCACGGCTTTGGCCGCCAGACTCTTGCCGCCGCCCTGCACGCCCACCAGCAGGATGCCCCTGGGCGGGTCGAGCGTGCTGTCGGGCTCGAGAAACACCTCCCGGCGCTGCAGCAGCCAGCGCTTGAGTCGGTCGAGGCCGCCGACGTCGCCGAAGGCTGCAGTATCCAGCTCGAAAGACAATGCGCCGCCTTGGTC
>JASFNS010000094.1:0-7061 GCA_050116915.1 Thiogranum sp.
TCTTCGACGCCGGTGCCGTCTGGGTGAACACCGACCGAAGCGGATACCTGCGTATACGGCTCGATCAGCGCCATCATGGGAGCGAAACGTTCCAGGCTGACCGACACGCAGAGCATATGTTGAATACCTTGCGCCCCGGCATCGTCGAGAACGGCTGACAGGGCTGCCTGGTCCTGGCACAGCATATCGAGATGGCAATGTGAATCGACAAGCATAGCGGCGGAAAATCCGTGGTTCGGCGACGCTGTGAAGGCCCTGGAGAACGAATGCCGGCGTGACGGCGCCCTTGTTACATGGTGTGCGTCGGTCGGTCGGCCGTCAGCGCACCGGCGAGATAGGTTTCGATTTTCTTTTGTGCGGTTCCGCCGTCCTTGTCGCTGAACTGCACGCCAATGCCGGCCGCGCGAGCGCCCTGTGCGCCCTTCGGCGTGATCCAGATAATCTTCCCCGCAACAGGGATTTTTTCCGGCTCATCCATCAGCGTCAACAACATAAAGACTTCGTCCCCCAACTGGTACGTCTTGTTGGTCGGTATAAACAGCCCGCCGTTCTTGATGAATGGCATGTAGGCGGCGTACAGCGCGCTTTTGTCTTTGATTGTCAGCGAAAGTATGCCCTGTCGGGCCCCGCCAGCGGGTTTCATTGTCATAACGTCCACTTACCTGCCAGCTGCCGTCGACCGTGCCGGTGGCTTCCCGGCCAGCCGCGCCCAATCGATCAGCAGGTCTTCAAGAAGCAGTTGCCGATTCAGACCGGAACCCAGGCTGTTCACTGCCGTGGCTATGCGGTCCGAAAGCTCGAATAACTGCCGACAGTCTACCTTTTCTGTGATTTGCCGCAACATCTGTACCAGTCGCGCCTCGCCGGGCGCCTGACCCGCCTGCTGGCAGCGGATCAGTGCCTGCAACGAGGACTGCCACCACTGCAGCGCGCCTGCCTCGTGCGCCCCGGCCCATTGGTCCGCCACGCGCACCGGATCCAGCCCGCCGTCGAAAACCGCCACGAGATCAGTCAGCCACCGATCGCGCAGATCCAGGCTGTCGGAGGCCGCCAGTTGGGCCGCCGCCAGCGGTGCGCCGCCGGCAATCTGCAGGCAGCGCTCCGCCAATGCCCGCTCGATGCCCTGGCCCCGCAGCCACTCCAGCGCCTGCCCGGTTGCCGGGCCGGGAATGCGCAGCTGCTGGCAACGGCTGCGGACAGTCGCCGGCAGGCGCCCCGGGGAAGCTGTCAGCAGGATCAACAGGGTGCTGGCGGTGGGTTCTTCGAGCGTTTTCAGCAGACTGTTGGCGGCATTCACATTCATGGCGTCGGCCGGCGCAATAACCGCAACCTTGTAGCGTCCGGCATGGCTGGTCATGCCGAGTTCAACGCCCAGCGCGCGCACCTGGTCGATCTTGATGGCCTTTCCCGGCTCTTCCGGCACCAGTTCTGACAAATCGGGATGGCTGCCCGCGCGTAGCCATGCGCAGGCCGGGCAGCGGCCGCAGGCACCGGTGTCAGCGTCAGGTTGCTGGCACAGCAGGAGCCCCGTCAGCTTCCGGGCAAGCAGGTGTTTGCCGATACCGTCCGGCCCCGCAAGCAACAGCGCATGCGGCAGACGCCCCTGGCCCCAGGTTCGCGCAAGTTGCTGCCACGGAGCCTGCAGCCATTCCGGAAAATGCTCTGTCATGCGCGCACCAGCTCGTCGACCACCGCATCAAGCTGCGCCTGCACAGCGGCAAGCTCCCGGCCCGCGTCGATGACGCGGAAGCGGTCCGGGAACGCGCGGGCCCGCTCGAGGTAACTGTTGCGCACGCGTTCGAAAAAGGCCGTCTGCTCCTGCTCGAATCTGTCCAGCGCGCCGCGATCGCCGGCGCGTTGCAGGCCGACAGCGACCGGCAGATCGAACAACAGTGTCCGGTAAGGCTGAAACCCGGCCTGCACCCAGGTCTCGAGCCCGGCGATGCGTTGCACGTCCAGCCCGCGCCCGCCACCCTGGTAGGCATAGGTCGCGTCGGTGAAGCGATCGCACAAGACCCACTCGCCGCGTCGCAGCGCGGGCAATACCAGCTCCTGAAGGTGCTGGGCCCGCGCCGCAAACATCAACAGCAGTTCGGTATCCGGGTGCATGCTGGTGTCGGCCGGATCAAGCAGCAGGCCGCGTATCTGCTCACCCAGCGGCGTGCCGCCCGGCTCACGCGTCACCGTCACCGCGACACCGGCGGCGGCCAGCCGGCCACGGAGATACTCCAGGTTGGTGGATTTGCCCGCGCCTTCGCCGCCTTCGAGCGTGATAAACCGGCCGTGACCGCTGTAACTGTTATTCAACGTTTTCTCTGATAGCGGTTGACCGCCCGGTTGTGTTCTTCAAGTGTGCTGGAAAAATGATGGCTACCGTCACCGCGCGAGACAAAGTACAACGCCTTGCCGTCGGCCGGATGCAGCACCGCGAGTATTGCATCTTTGCCCGGCATTGCAATAGGGGTCGGCGGCAAACCGAAACGCGTATAGGTATTGTAGGCAGTGTCCGTGCGCAAATCGCGAAAACGGATATCGCCGTCATAGCGGTCGCCCATACCGTAGATCACGGTCGGATCGGTTTGCAGCTTCATGCCCTTTTCCAGCCGGCGGATGAATACACCGGCGATCTGCGGGCGCTCCGCCGCGACGCCGGTTTCCTTTTCCACGATCGAAGCCAGCGTGAGCGCCTCGTAGGGCGACTTCAGCGGCAGGCCGTCGTCGCGCTGCGCCCAGGCCTGCTGGAGAAACGCCTGCATGTCCGCGTAAGCACGGCGCAGGAAATCGACATCGGTGGTACCACGAGGAAAATAATAGGTTTCCGGCAGAAACCGGCCTTCGGGATTCATGTCCGGATAGCCCAGCGCGCTCATTACGCTGTCTGCATCGGTGGCCGCGAGCGTGTGCTGCAGCACTTTGTCAGCGGCGATACGCTGCATCATTTCCTTGAAGGTTTCGCCTTCAATGAGCGTCAGCTCGTGTTGCACCACCTGTCCGCGGTTCAGTTGTTCGAGCAGCTGCTCGGGATTGATGCCCGCAGTCAGCCGGAATTCACCGGCCTTGATGTGCGCGTCCAGTCCGAGATAGCGGCCCAGCCAGACAAGATAGGCCGGCTGTTCCAGCAGGCCCTGGTCCCGCAGTTGCCGCGCAACGCGCTTGAGATTGGCGCCCGGTGGCACGATCAGTGTGACGCCGTCCTCGGGGATCGGCAAAGGTTCGGCGCGAAACGCCTGGAAATCCATGACCACCCATGCGCCGACAAAGCTGGCGGCGAGCAACAGCAGGCCGGCCAGGCGGAAGGCGAGGTCTTTTCCCGACGGCAGGTGACGCGCCTGTTTCACCAGCTGTACCAGTTGCCGGTCGCGCCGGGCGGGTGAGCGGACAACGCTTGCTGCAGACGCCGCGTTACCGGCCCGACGCTGAACTTGTGCAGTTCGCCCACCGAAACCACCGGCCAGATGCCGATAACACTGTTGCACAGGAACACTTCCCGCGCCGATGACAGATCCTCAGGCAGCAGGATCTCCCGGCGCACCGACAGGCCAAGCCCGGCGGCAAGATCCAGCAGCACCGAGCGCATGACGCCGGCCACACCGCAGGCATCCAGCCGTGGCGTACAAAGCTCCCCGTCGCGTATGACGAACAGGTTGCTCACGGTCCCTTCGATCAGGTGCCCATGGTGATCAAGCATCAGACCCTCTTCAAAATCGTCTTCCCACTCGGCCCTCGCCATGACCTGCTCGAGACGGTTCAGGTGCTTCAGGCCGGCCAGACGGGGTTGCAGGCCGAGGCGCATTTCGCAAATGCGCGCACGGACCCCGTGCGTCGCCCACGCCTGGGGGTAATCAGGCAATGCCTCGGCACTGACAATGCGAGCAACGCCCTGCCCTTCGCTGAAACGGTAACCGCGCCCGCCCGGACCGCGGCTGAGAATAACCTTGATAATACCGCTTCCCAGTTCAGACGCCCGCTGCCGCAGTTCCGCTTCCAGGCCCGGGCGGTCGGAAAATTCCAGCCGCAACGCCGTGCACCCCGCCAGCAAACGCTGCAGGTGCCGCTCAAGGTGCTCACAGGCGGCGTCGCGCACGCACAGGGTCTCGAACAGCCCGTCGCCATAGTGCACCGCACGCACTGCCGGATCCAGCCCGGTAGCCGCCTGTGTGTCGATCCAGTAGCGGGTTGCAGTCATCGCGAAGTCCGGTCGATAGCGCACGCCGACCAAGCGACCCTGTCAGGGCTTTTCGGTGGTGTCAAAACGGTGCCCACCGGGTCGCGCGCACCCGGAAAATCCAGGCCGGCGGCATTGCTCGGCACCGACGATCCCCCGGGAAAGGCAACCGGACCGCCATAGCGGCCCATCGGACCGGTCGCCGCACGGTTTCGCGTTCTGAACCGCTTCGCCTATTCGGAGCGGGTGAACACCAGACTGCCGTTGGTCCCGCCGAAGCCGAAAGAATTCGACATAGCCACATCGATTTTCGTTTTGCGGGCCTGGTTGGGCACAAAGTCGAGATCACATTCAGGGTCCGCTGTGAACTGGTTGATTGTCGGCGGCGCAATCTGGTCGCGAATAGCCAGCACTGTGAAGATCGCCTCGACGCCACCTGCCGCACCGAGCAGGTGCCCGGTCATGGATTTGGTGGAACTGACGGCAGTCTTGTACGCCTGGTCACCCAGTGCAGTCTTGATGGCGTTGACTTCGGCAACGTCGCCGGCCGGGGTCGAGGTCCCGTGGGCGTTGACGTAGTCGACCTGGTCGGGACTGAGTCCCGCGTCGCGCAGGGCGTTGCGCATGCAGCGTGCGGCACCCTCGCCGTTCAGCGACGGCTGGGTCATGTGGTAGGCATCACCGCTCATGCCATAGCCGGCCACTTCCGCATAGATTCTCGCACCACGCGCCCTCGCGTGCTCGTACTCTTCGAGCACCATGACGCCGGCGCCGTCACCCAGCACGAAACCGTCCCGGTCCCTGTCCCACGGACGGCTGGCGGTCTGCGGATCGTCGTTGCGCGTGGACAGCGCCTTGGCTGCGGCAAAGCCGCCAAGCCCCGTGTGGGTAGTGGCCATTTCGGCACCACCGGCCAGCATGACATCGGCGTCGCCATAGGTGATGATGCGCGCGGCCTCACCGATACTGTGGGTGCCGGTCGTGCAGGCGGTGACCATGGCGATGTTGGGACCCTTCAGGCCATACATGATCGACAGGTTTCCCGAGATCATGTTGATAATGTTGGATGGCACGAAAAACGGCGAGATCTTGCGCGGTCCGCCCTGCAGATAGGCATCGTAGTTCTTTTCGATACCCGGCAGGCCGCCGATACCCGAGCCTACCGACACGCCGATACGCTCGGCGTTATCCGCGGTGACTTCAATACCGGAATCACGCAGGGCCTGAGCCCCCGCGGCGACGCCGTAATGGATAAAGGTGTCCATTTTGCGCGCGTCTTTCCTGGACACGTACTCGGTGATGTCGAACCCTTCGATGGTTCCGCCGAAACGCACCGGAAACTCCGAAACATCGAAACAGGTTATGGGCCGGATACCGCTTTTGCCGGCGAGAATCGCCCCCCAGGCTTCATCGACTGACAGCCCGACCGGGCAGACGATGCCAAGCCCGGTAACCACTACGCGACGATGTGCTGCAGGAGACACTTCCGATCCTAGAAACTAAAAGGGTGGAAAACGCAATCGGGCCGCCCTCACGTGACGACCCGATAGATACGGTAACGGTATTTAACCGAGGTGTGCTTGGACGTAGTCAATCGCTTGCTGAACTGTGGTGATTTTTTCAGCTTCTTCGTCCGGGATTTCGCACTCGAATTCCTCTTCGAGCGCCATAACCAGCTCCACGGTATCCAGAGAGTCCGCGCCGAGATCGTCAACAAAAGATGCTTCGTTGGTGACAGAATCCTCGCCGACATCCAACTGCTCTACAACAATCTTCTTGACGCGTTCTTCAACATTGCTCATCGCTGATAAGTCCTCAGTTGTGTGTAATCAGTCCAAGCTGCGCGCGTATTTTAGTGAAAAGCCGATAACCATGCCAGTAAACATGGAAAATGGCATTCTGCACTGGCAATCCCGCCAGCCTGTTCGGAAGCGCGCAATCTAAAAGATAATAATTCTTTTGTAAACATAGTTATATAAGGCATTGTTTATCAACAATCTTACTATGCCATGTGCATACCGCCATTCACATGCAGGGTTTCGCCGGTAATGTACGCAGCCTGGCCGGAAGCCAGGAATGCCACCGCATTGGCAATATCGTCCGCGGCGCCCAGACAGCCGAGTGGCACTTGCGCGATTAACGCGTCACGTTGCGCTTCCGGCAGTTCGCGGGTCATGTCGGTATCGATAAACCCCGGTGCAACGGCATTCACGGTGATACCGCGCGAACCGACTTCACGCGCCAGCGACCTGGTGAACCCCAGTATGCCGGCCTTGGCCGCCGAATAATTGGTCTGTCCGGGGTTGCCGGTGGATCCGACCACCGAGGCGATATTGATAATGCGTCCACGCCTGGCTTTCATCATGCCCCGCAGGCAGGCCTTGCTCAAACGGAATACCGATGTCAGGTTGGTGTCGATAACGCACTGCCACTCGTCGTCTTTCATGCGCATGAGCAGGTTGTCGCGGGTAATGCCGGCGTTGTTGACGAGCACCGTGGGCGCGCCGAAGCGCTCCTGGATACGCTTCATCGCGGCGTCGACGGACGCCGGATCGGTAACGTTCAGGCACAGCCCCAGGCCATCGACATTGTTGCTATCGAAATCCGCCTGTATTGCCGCGGCTCCCTGCTCCGTGGTCGCAGTGCCGACGGTACACGCACCCAGCGCGCCGAGCCTGCGTGCGATTGCCTGACCGATACCCCTGCTGGCGCCTGTCACCAGCGCGATTTCCTCTCTCAGCGTCATTGCAACGTGCTCCTCGCTCATGCAGTTTCTGCCAGCGCCTGCTCCAGGTCGGCAGGCGTTTGTACGGCGATCGCCGACAACGATTTTTCGATCCGTTTATTCAGGCCGGCAAGCACTTTTCCCGGCCCCATTTCGATAATCCTGTTGATG
>JASFNS010000095.1:0-7039 GCA_050116915.1 Thiogranum sp.
GCAACGGACAACCCCTGCGCTGGTTTGCCACCAACCGCTGGGTGACCGGCGGACAGTGGGGCGAACACGAACGGCTGCTGTCCGCCGTCGATGCCCTGGCACCGGCAAGCGAGCCGGGCGTCCTGCAGCAGTGGCTGGCGGCGATGATGCAGCTCTACCGAACGGAACTCGACACGCTGCTCTGCAGCCGCGACGCGCAACTCGTCGGGCGGCTTGCCGCGTGTCCGGCCGAACAGGTGTTGGCTGATCGCAGCCTGTACGAGCTGGCGCAGTCGCCGGTCGACCTGCGTTTGAAACTGACATCACAACTGAAAGGAGAGATCTGATGAACAAGCTGTTTGGTGCGCTGCTCGCGCTGTGCCTGATCAGTGCCCGGGTCACGCTCGCCGCGACCACGGTGCCCGGCCCGCTGGTCGAGACCGACTGGCTGGCGGCCAATCTCGATAACGTCGTGGTGCTGGATGTGCGCAAGGATGTAGCCAGTTTTACCTCGCCAGCGAAACTGGCCAAAGACAAGAAAAGCGGCAAGTTGCGTATCGTCGCGGTGGGAGGTCACGTGCCGGGAGCTCACCTGGTCGACTATAAAAAGGTGCGCGCCAAGCGACGGATCGGGGGCAAACAGCTCACCGGCATGTTGCCCGAGGCGGCTGCCTTCGAAAAGCTGGTGCGCGAGGCCGGCGTGAACGCCGACAGCGCAGTCGTCATTGTGAGCAAAGGCCTGTCGGACGCCGACATGACGATGGCGACCCGTCTGTACTGGCAGCTCAAGTACTACGGTCAGGACAATATGGCGATACTGAACGGAGGCATGGCCCAGTGGCTGCTCGACGGACGCGAGACGGTGCTGTCGACATCCGAACCGGGTCACGGCAACTGGCAGGCCGGCGCCGGGCGCGATGATATCCTGGCCACCAGCGATGACGTCGCCGCGGCAGTCGGCAGCAGCGAGGTGCAACTGATCGACTACCGACCACTCGGCGCTTACCTCGGCACCTCGAAAAAATCCTACGTCTACGACAAGGGGCACATCCCGGGTGCCAAGTCGTTTCCCAACGAACTGGTCACCACCCCCACGGTGCCCGCAAGGTTCCCCTCAGCCAGCGAACTGCAGGCGCTCTACAAAGCCATGCGCGTGGACGAAGGCGCACCCAGCATCGGCTATTGCAACAGCGGCCACCTGGCCTCGGGCGGCTGGTTTATCCAGCACGAACTGCTGGGGCACAGCAAGGTCAGGCTCTACGATGGCTCGATGCACGAATGGACACTGGAAAAACGTCCGGTAAAAGCCATGGTTATGGAATGAAGCGGGGCCGACTGCCGCCAGCGGCCTGAGAGAGCCGCGCGCCCCCGGGCTCATGCGCCAGGGGCGCGCAGCTCCTCTATCGTCGGCCGGGGTGCTTCCAGGCGTTGCCGGAACGCCGCCAGCGAAGGACGCCGCGCAAAGCCCGCCAGGTGTGCCTCACAGTGACAGTCCGAGGCACCGAAACCGGCCAGCGGCGGTCGTGCGCCGGGCAGGGTGAGCAACGCGTCGGCCCAGGCGTGCTCCAGGCGGCGCACATCGTGACTGACCCAGGCGCTGTGCACGCGACACGCCTGACGCAGGTAGTCGATATGCCAGCGCGGACGGTTACCGCCCTGCCAGTGACGGCCCAGGCGCGAGCGGACTCCCCCGGGGCCGAAGGCACTGCCCACGTAGGCATAGTATCCCGCAGCGAACACCGCGTTGCCCAGACGGCCGATACGCAGGGTGTGCGGCTGCGGCAGCCAAAGCCAGAGCACATAGGTGCCCGGCCGTGCGGCGAACGACGCACGGGCCTGCAACTAGTCGATATCCCGACCGGTAAGGCGTTTCAGAGCCTCGCGGTATTTCTCGGCGGTGCGCCGAATAATCTCCGCGGGCAGCGTCGGCCCCGGCGCGGTCTTGTCCCACTCCAGTGTCTCCAGGTAATCGCGCACGAACTGCTTGTCGAAACTCGGCGGGCTGATACCGGGGCGATATTCATCCTGCGGCCAGAAGCGTGAGGAATCCGGCGTCAACGCCTCGTCGATCAGGAACAGTTTGCCGCTGTCGTCCAGGCCGAATTCGAACTTGGTATCAGCGATGATGATGCCCCGTTCCCGGGCGTAGGCGGCCGCCTCGCTGTAGATCTTCAGGCTCACGTCACGCACCTGGGCGGCCGTGTCGGCACCCAGCAATGTCTCGGCGCGCGCGAAGTCGATGTTCTCGTCGTGAATGCCGACCGCGGCCTTGGTCGATGGCGTGAAAATCGCCGCGGGCAGCTGATCCGCCATCTGCAGACCGGGCGGCAGCGGGATACCGCATACCGCGCCACTGGCCTGGTAATCCTTCCAGCCGGAGCCGATCAGGTAACCCCGTACAATGGCTTCCACCGGCAGGGCCTTGAGCTTGCGCACGACCACGGCCCGGCCCTCGACCTGGGCACGTTCCGCAGCGTCGGGAAGCACCTCGGCCAGCTCCAGGTCGGCGAGGTGGTTGGGCACCAGAGAGCGGGTACGTTCGAACCAGAAGTTCGACACAGCGGTCAGCACCGCGCCCTTGCCCGGGATGGGGTCCGGGAGCACCACGTCGAAGGCCGACAGGCGGTCGGTGGCCACAATCAGCAGGTGCCCGTCGCCCACGGCATAGATATCGCGAACCTTGCCGCGGGCCAGCAGCGGCAGGCTGTGAAGACGGGATTCGTAGAGGACGTCGAGCATGGATTCATTCCGTTCGGGTAGTCGGCGACCGGATGGTCGGACCGGCATTGTACCGGCAGCGCGGCTGCACGGCGAATGCCCCGTGGCAGGGCGGCCGGAGGGTGGTACAATGCGCGTTTTCCTCGAATTCAGGGCAGCTTATGAGCGCCAACAAAGTCGGCCTGGTGATGGGCAGCAACAGTGACTGGGATGTCATGCAGGCTGCGGCCGAGCAACTGCGACATTTCGGCGTCGACTTCGAGGCCAGGGTGGTTTCCGCCCACCGCACCCCCGATCTGTTGTTCGAATATGCCGCCACGGCCCGGCAGCGCGGGTTGGCCTGCATTATCGCGGGTGCCGGCGGCGCTGCCCACCTGCCAGGCATGCTGGCGGCGAAGACGACGCTGCCAGTGCTTGGGGTGCCGGTACCTTCGCGTCACCTGAAGGGCCTGGATTCACTGCTCTCCATCGTACAGATGCCCAAAGGTGTGCCGGTCGCCACCTTCGCCATCGGCGCGGCCGGCGCCGCCAATGCCGCGCTTTATGCCGTCAGCCTGCTGGCGCTGTCGGATGCCGGGCTGGCGGCGAAACTCGATGAATTTCGTGCCGCCCAGACCGACATGGCCCTGAACATGGAACTCCCGCCCCGGTCGTGATCGTCCCCGATGCAATTCTCGGCGTGCTCGGCGGCGGCCAGCTCGGACGGATGTTCTGCGTCGCCGCGCGCACCATGGGCTATCGGGTGTGGGTGCTCGACCCGGACCCCGACAGCCCTGCCGGTGCGCTCGCCAACCGCCACCTGCGGGCGGACTACGATGACGAGGCGGCCCTGAACGAGATGCGCGAGCATTGCGCGGCGGTGACTACCGAGTTTGAGAACGTTCCGGCCGAAGCCCTGGAGTTCCTGGAATGCCGGGTGCCGGTGCGTCCCTCCTCGCGCGCCGTCGCCATAGCCCGTGACCGTATTCTGGAAAAAAGCTTTATCCGCGAACAGGACTTGCCTACCGCAGCCTTTTTCCCCATCCGAGCCGCCGCCGACCTGCAACCCGCCTGTGACGCCCTGAAGCTGCCGGCATTGCTGAAAACCGCACAGCTGGGCTACGACGGCAAGGGGCAGGTTGCCGTCAACGGGCTGGAAGATGCCCGCCAGGGATTCCGGGAGCTGGGGCAGGCGCCCTGCGTGCTGGAAGAGCGCGTTGACCTCGCCGTCGAGGTGTCGGTCATTCTGGCCCGCAGCGTCGCAGGCGAGACGGCTGTGTACCCGGTCGGCGAAAACGTGCACGTCGGCGGCATACTCGATACCACCCGCGTGCCCGCGCGCATCACGGACGATGTCGCGGCACAGGCCAGCGACATGGCGGTCAGGCTCGCCGCGTCCATGGACTATTGCGGCGTGCTCGCCGTGGAATTCTTCCTGACGACGGACGGCGGGTTGCTGATCAACGAAATGGCGCCGCGCCCCCACAACAGTGGCCACTACACCCTCGATGCCACAGTGACCAGCCAGTTCGAACAGCAAGTACGCACCCTGTGCGGCCTGCCGCCGGGTTCCACCCGCCTGCTATCGCCGGTGGTGATGGTAAACCTGCTCGGCGATGTCTGGTCCAACGGCACGCCGGCGTGGGACAGGCTGCTGGCCAACCCCCAGGCCAAACTGCATCTCTACGGCAAACAGGAAGCCCGTGCGGGCCGCAAAATGGGTCACTACAACTGCCTGGCGGAAGACGCACAACGGGCCATGGACCTTGCCGAGCTGATACGCGCGCAACTCAAGGACGCCTGACGGCGCGTCGGGCACAGCGACACTAGCGGCCTGCCGCCGGCACGCCAGTGCGCGCACCCCCGCCCGCCATTCTGCGAGACGGAAAAAGGTGTATGCTGATAGCTATCGGATCCGTACCGGGTGGTATACCGTCATGCGGCACCTGAGAACGTGCTTACTGCTTGTGTGCGCGCTGTGTCTGGCGCCGCCGACACCGGCCGCGCAAACGGGCATGTTGCTGGATCTGGATGGCCCGGTCAGTCCGGCCAGCAGCGATTTCGTGGTGCGCGGTATCGACAAGGCTGCAACAGCAGGCGCCGGCCTGGTCATCCTGCGTATCAATACGCCGGGCGGACTGGACAGCGCCATGCGCCATATCGTGCAGGCGATACTGGCATCCCCGGTTCCCGTGGTCGGCTACGTCGCGCCCAGCGGCGCGCGCGCGGCGAGTGCCGGTACCTATATCCTCTACGCTTGTCACGTTGCCGCCATGGCACCAGGGACCAATCTCGGGGCGGCGACCCCGGTGCAGATCGGGGCGGGCGGCAGCCTGCCGAGCCCGGTGAAGCCGGGGTCCGGCGACACACCGGGTAGCGATGACAGCAGCGGTAAGGGCGATGGAGCCATGCAGCACAAGCTGATCAATGACGCCGCCGCCTATCTGCGCTCGCTCGCCGAGCTGCGCGGCCGCAACGTGGAGTGGACAGTGCAGGCCGTGCGCGAAGGCGCCAGCCTGTCGGCCAAAGAAGCCTTGAGCGCGGGCGTGATCAACCTGCTCGCCCGCAACCGGGACGATCTGCTGACCCAGCTCGATGGCTACGCGGTCAGCATGGATGGTGACACCGAGATTCTGAATACCGAGGATATGACGCTAACGGTGCTCGAACCGGACTGGCGCACCCGGCTGCTGTCGGTGATCGCCGATCCCAACATCGCCTATATCCTGATCCTGATCGGTATTTATGGACTGATTTTCGAGTTCTATAACCCCGGGTTTGTGTTGCCCGGGGTCGTCGGCGCAATCAGCCTGTTGCTGGCGCTGTTCGCGTTGCAGGTACTGCCGGTCAATTATGCCGGACTCGCGTTGCTGATACTCGGCATCATATTCATGGTCTCCGAAGCCTTTGTGCCGAGTTTCGGCGCGCTGGGCATCGGCGGCCTGATCGCGTTTGTAATCGGGTCTATTATCATGATAGACACCGACATGCCCGGCTACGGAATCTCGCTGCCGCTGATTTTCACCTTCACCGCCATCAGCGGGGTTTTCTCTCTCGGCATCATCGGCATGGCCATCAAGGCGCGGGCACGACCGGTAGTCAGCGGCCAGGAAGAACTGCTCGAAGCCCGGGGAACGGTGCAGCAGGACTTCATCGACGAAGGGTGGATACATATTCACGGCGAGTCCTGGCGAGCGAAAAGCGTAGTGCCGCTGAAACGCGGCCAGACAGTACGGGTTACCCGGATCGACGGACTGACCCTGTTTGTGGAACCGCAAGAGGAGAACTGACCATGCCTGTCATTACTATCGCCGTGGCCGCACTGCTCGTCGCATTGCTGGCCTGGACTTTCCGCATTCTGCGCGAATACGAACGGGGCGTGGTGTTTATGCTCGGGCGTTTCTGGAAAGTGAAGGGACCGGGACTGGTCATTGTGGTACCGCTGATACAGCAGATGGTGCGCGTGGACCTGCGCACTATCGTCATGGATGTACCCAGCCAGGACGTCATTTCCCGTGACAACGTGTCGGTCAAGGTCAACGCGGTGATCTATTTCCGCGTCATCGACGCCGAACGCGCCATCATCCAGGTGGAGGACTACCTGATAGCGACCAGCCAGCTGGCGCAAACGACGCTGCGCTCGGTGCTCGGCCAGCACGAACTGGACGATATGCTCGCCGAGCGCGACAAGCTCAACCGCGATATCCAGTTGCTGCTTGACGAGCAAACCGACACCTGGGGCATCAAGGTCTCCAATGTCGAGATCAAGCACGTCGATATCGACGAGAGCATGATACGCGCGATCGCGCGGCAGGCCGAAGCCGAACGCGAACGGCGCGCCAAGGTGATCCATGCCGAAGGCGAATTGCAGGCCTCGGAAAAACTGGTGCAGGCCTCGGAAGTGCTGTCGCGCAACGCGGGCTCTTTCCAGTTACGCTACCTGCAGACGCTGACGGAAATCGCCAGCGAGAAAAACTCCACCGTAGTCTTCCCCTTGCCAATGGATCTGATCAAGCCGCTGCTCAGGATAATCGAGAAAGATACATGAGGCGCTTACCCGATTATGAACAACTGGCACAGCACGCAAGAAAGCGAATGCCTGCGTCGTCTCGACAGCCGGATGACCGGCCTGTCCGGGGAGGAAGTCCGGCAACGGCTCGCACAATACGGCCCGAACCGGCTCCGACCACCGCAGAGCCGAAGCCCCTGGCTGCGCTTTCTCGGTCAGTTTCATAACGTCCTTATATACATCCTCCTGATCGCCGGGCTGGTCACCGCCCTGCTGGCGCACTGGGTCGACAGCGGGGTGATTTTCGGCGTCGTCGTTATCAACGCCATTATCGGCTTTCTGCAGGAGGGCAAG
>JASFNS010000096.1:0-6950 GCA_050116915.1 Thiogranum sp.
CGTTTTCAGGCGGCTCCAGTCAAACGCCGGACCCGGATCGGTTTTACGCCCGGGCGCAATATCGCTGTGGCCGACGATTGCATCATCGCCGATAGCGGAAAACCGCTGGCGCAGCGCCCGGACCAGTTCAGCCAGACGCCGGTACTGTATGTCTTCGTAGGGGGTGTCGTCCTGGCCTTCCAGCTCGATACCGATGGCAAAGTCATTGCAGGCGTCGCGCCCCCCGTAACAGGACTGACCGGCGTGCCAGGCACGCCGGGTAAACGGCACGTACTGCACCAGTTCGCCATCGCGCCGGATGAGTATGTGTGACGACACCCGCATGCCCTCGATCTCCTCGAAGTAAGGATGCACCGCACAATCCAGCCGGTTGGTGAAAAAATCGTCGATCCACGGCCCGCCATATTCGCCCGGCGGCAGGCTGATGCCGTGCACGACGATCAGCGAAACATCGCCATCCGCGGGACGCTCGTCGCAATTCGGCGACAGCACCTGACGCGCGCCGATCAGCCAGGCACCATCGCTTGTCAGTTGCATGCCGTTTCCCCATTCTGCTTCACGCGTTTATTATGGAGTCTCAGCCGCATCCGTTACAATGCGGGTTTTATCCAGCTCAGACCGGTATCGCAAGGAGTCTTAGTGAAATCCATCAGCCTTGTTGTCGTCCTCTTCCTCGGCCTCGCCAGCAGCGCCTTCGCTGAGACCCTGTACGTCAGCGATCGTCTCGAAATACAGATGCGCACCGGTAAGGGTACGCAGTTCAGAATCCTGCGCATGCTGCCCAGCGGCACGCCCCTGGAGATCCTGGAAGTCGACCAGGAAAATGGTTATTCACGCGTGCGTGCGCCGGGCGGTGTGGAGGGCTGGGTCCTGAACCGTTACCTGATGAAAGGCCAGGCGGCCCGCGATCGGCTCGCCGACGCCGAAAAACAGCTGGCCCAGCTTGAGCTGGAAAACCGCAAGCTGAAGACTTCGTTTAGCGAGCTCAAACAGGAAAAAGGCCAGACCGCCGAGGAACGCAACGATCTGGAAAAGAAGAACCGCAAGATCGCCCAGGAGCTTGAGGAGATTCGCCGTACCGCGTCGAGCGCACTGGCTATCGACACCGAGAACAAGGATCTGAAAAGCAAGATCGTGGCCTACGAGCGCCAACTGCAGACCCTGCAGCAGGAGAACGAGGGCCTCAAGGATCGCACCGCGCGCGACTGGTTCATGGTCGGCGCCGGCGTGATCATCCTCGGCATGATCATCGGCCTGATTATTCCGCGTATCCGCTGGCGCAAGAAATCCAGCTGGGACACGCTCTGAAACAGGCAGCGTGTCCGTGGGCCGGTAGCGACCCGCTGTACCGGGCCTACCACGATGAGGAGTGGGGTGTGCCTTGCCGCGATGACACCCGCCTGTTTGAGATGCTCATTCTGGAGGGCGCCCAGGCGGGCCTCAGCTGGATCACCATCCTGCGCAAGCGCGACAACTACCGGCAGGCATTCGACAACTTCGACGCCAACAAGATCGCCCGCTATTCACAACGCCGGATAACCGCGCTGCTCAACAACCCGGGTATTGTGCGCAACCGCCGCAAGGTCGAGTCGGCGGTCGGCAACGCCAGGGCCTGCCTCGCGGTTCTCGACAGCGGCCAGCGCTTCGCGGATTTTATCTGGCAGTTTGTCGATGACACGCCGGTTGTCAACCGCTGGCGCACCATGCAGGAAGTGCCGTCGAGCACGCCAGCCTCGGACAGCCTGAGCCGGGCACTGAAAAAACGCGGCTTCAGCTTTGTCGGCAGCACCATCTGCTATGCCTATATGCAAGCCGTGGGCATGGTCAACGACCACCTGCTCAGCTGTCCACGGCACCGCCGCTGCCAGACCGGATGATCTGCCCGCCGCTTACTCGTCGGTCACACAGCCTTCCGAAGCCGTTTTCACCGTCTTGATGTATTTGTACAAGGTTCCGCGTTCAGCCTTGTAGGGCGGCATCTGCCAGGCGGCGCGTCGTTTTTCCATCTCCGCATCGCTGACATCGACGTTCAGACTCTGGGTCCGTGCGTTGATCGTGACAATGTCACCGTCCCTGATCAGGCCGATAGCGCCGCCCTCCTGCGCCTCCGGCACCACGTGCCCGATGATGAAACCGTGCGAACCGCCGGAGAAACGGCCGTCGGTAATCAGGGCGACGTCCTTACCCAGACCTGCACCCATGATGGCCGAGGTCGGCGTCAACATTTCCGGCATACCCGGTCCGCCCTTCGGGCCTTCGTAGCGGATCACCACCACGTCGCCCTTGTTGATATCGCCTTTTTCGAGACCGGCGAGCATGTCCTCCTCGCAGTCGAACACGCGGGCGGGCCCGGAAAACTCCAGGCCTTCCTTGCCGGTAATCTTGGCCACCGAACCGCCCGGTGCCAGGTTGCCCTTGAGTATCTGGATATGCGCGGTGTCCTTGATGGGTCTGTCCACCGGCATGAACACATCCTGTCCCTGTTTCAGCCCGGGCAGGTCGGCGAGGTTCTCGGCCAGCGTCTTGCCCGTCACCGTCAGGCAATCGCCATTCATCAAGCCCTGTTCCAGCAGGTATTTCATGACCGCCGGGGTACCGCCGACATTGTGCAAATCTTCCATCACGTATTTGCCGGATGGTTTGAGGTCGGCGAGGAACGGCACCCGGTCACTAACCCTCTGAAAATCGTCAATGGTCAAGGGCACATCCACGGCGCGCGCCATAGCCAGCAGATGCAGGACGGCGTTGGTCGAACCGCCGGTCGCCATGACAATCACCATGGCATTTTCGAACGCCTCCCGGGTCATGATGTCGCGCGGCTTGATATCCTGCTCGAGCAGGTTGCGAATCGCCGCGCCGGCCTGCAGGCATTCCTGCAACTTGCCCGGATCGACCGCGGGCGTGGACGAACTGTATGGCAGACTCATCCCCATGGCCTCGATCGCCGCGGCCATGGTATTGGCGGTATACATGCCGCCACAGGCGCCGGCGCCAGGGCAGGAATGCGCAACGATCTGCTGGCGTTCCGCGTCGTCGATGCTGCCGGCGAGGTATGCGCCGTAACTCTGGAATGCCGAGACCACGTCCAGCGTTTCGCCCTTCCAGTGACCGGGCTTGATGGTGCCGCCGTAAATCATCAACGAGGGCCGGTTGATGCGACCCATGGCGATCATCACGCCAGGCATATTCTTGTCACAACCGGGTATGGAAATATTGGCGTCGTACCATTGGGCATTCATCACGGTTTCGATCGAATCCGCGATGATATCGCGCGACTGCAGCGAATAACTCATACCCCGGGTACCCATCGAAATGCCGTCGCTGACACCGATGGTGTTAAAGCGCAAACCGACCATTCCGGCTGCCTGCACGCCTTCCTTGACCCTGGCGGCCAGATCATTGAGGTGCATATTGCAGGTATTGCCCTCCCACCAGACGCTGGAAATACCGACCTCGGCCCTGCTCATGTCTTCAGAGGTGAGACCGACGCCATAGAGCATGGCCTGTGAGGCGCCCTGAGAGCGGGGCTCGGTGATACGGGAGCTGTAACGGTTGAGTTTTTTTGTCATCGGCCTGTTGCCCGGGGAATCCTTAAACGCCCTATTGTAGCGGGACAAAGGGGGCGGACCAACGGGTTGGCGGGTATTCTTTTTACCGATGCACGCGGGCCACCCCGCTAAACACCGCGCCGCTCGCGCACCGCGAACCAGCGGCCAAGATACTGAATCGAATGAAATCGCGGGCATGCGGCGGCAGTGCCACGCCGGTCGGGCTCGCGCAATACCTGCGCGCTCCGCTGACAACCGCGAGTTGAACAAGCCAGTGTCCCCGGCCGGCGTTCCGGACGCTGCATCCACCGCGCGGAGCGACCGCCTGGAGATTCATTTGCCGGTTGAGCAGGTCCTGATACCGAACAGGCTGTAGGCCGGACACCAGCCGATCAGCCCGGTCACCAGCGGCACAATACCCAGCAACCCCCATGGATACAGCGTTGCGGTAAACGGGCCGACAAAAGTCAGTACCAGCAATGCTGCACCAGCGACGATTCTGATAGCCTTGTCCACTCCGCCTACGTTGGCCATAACTCACCTCACGGGTTAATGTAAGAACCAAGTCTAACTATAGACCGGCGCTGCGGCGCGTGCAGTGACTAAGTCACAGCCTCAGCCGGTATCCCGGCCGAGCCGCCTCAAGGCCTGCGGCTGCAGCACCTGGACGCTGCCGCGCAACACCCGGATCCAGCCGTGTTTCTCAAACGCCTTGAGTTGCCGGCTGACCACCTCACGGGCGGTACCCAGCTCGCTGGCAAGCTGTTGGTGGGTCGCCGTCACGGCATCCCCACCGGACTTGCTGCGGTCAAGCAGCAGCCTCGCCAGGCGCCTATCCACCCGGCCGGATGTCACCTCATTGATACGCTGGATGAGATCGCCGAGACGCTTCCCGTGACTGGCAAAGACGAAACGTTGGAAGGCCGCGGAATGCCCAAGCATCCGCCCGAATACCGTGTGCGGAATGACAAGCGCACTGGTCTCGGTTTCGGTCACAGCCTCGGCGGGGTAGGCTTCGCCACTCATCAGACAGGCGGTGGTTATGACGCAGGACTGACCATCGGTGACCCGGTACAAGACCACCTCACGCCCCGTGGCCGACACGGTATGCACGCGAACGCTGCCCTCGACCACAACCAGGTAGCTGCGACACCCGTCGCCGCGGCGAAACACATCGCGTCGCGCCGGCAGCCGCACGACCTGCAGCTGGTCCCGCAACTGCTGCAGCACAATGTCGTCAATCGGAAACCAGCTATCGAGCAGTTCGGCTATCTGTTTATTGTTTGAGCTATCGTGACTCGCCACGAATAATGTCGCATTCAACTGACCGGGGCATCAGCTTAGACAACTATACGCCGCCTTGACAATAAAAAAGGCGCGGGGATTAACCCGCGCCAGGAATTCGGTTCAGTGGGAGGGATGTTGGCAAGTAAACTGAACCGAAGGAGCATCTCTTAATCCTAAAGACAGCGCCTTATACGCAAAAGTTCACAACCAGAGAAACAAACGATAAATCACTGCTGATCCAATCCCTTAGTCTCCGGGACAGTGATTTCCGACTGTCCTGCAGACACCCCCGGACCAAACAACCTGCCCCCGGCCAGGCAGGCGCCGGAGCCCCACGCGCGTCAAATTGTCGCAGCCACGTCGGCAGACTCTCGGCTAGAATAGCGCGGATGCTTGAACATACGCCTGTCCAGGTCAGCAGCTCCCGCAACCTGAAACGTCTGTTTACCTTGCGCAGCCTGATGATTGCCGGCGCATTGTTCGCTGTTCTCGGCGCCCGCTATCTGCTCGATATCGACCTGCAGCTCGCACCACTACTGTTGATCGTCGGCCTGCTCGCGTCGGTAAACCTGTGGACCTGGCGCCGGGTTCGCCGAGGCACCCTGGTTACCGATCGCGCGTTTCTGTATCAGCTATCCATCGATGTAGCCGCAATCGCGGCGCTGCTATATTTCGCCGGTGGGGCCACCAGCCCTTTCGCCTGGCTGTTTCTGATGCCGTTGATTGTCGCCGCGACGGTACTGTCGGCACGGGCGACCTGGATCATCGCCGCTATGGCGACGCTGTGCTACAGCCTGCTGATGCGTTACTACGTGCCGCTGGGTGAACACACCCATATACCCCAGGGCGACAGTTTCAGCCGGCACGTGTTCGGCATGTGGTTCGGGTTTGTCATGAGCGCCTGCCTGATAGCATGGCTCGTGGCCGGCATGGCCAGGACGTTGCGCAGACGTGACCAGTTGCTGGCCGAGGCCCGGGAAAAAGCACTGCGCGATGAACAGCTGGTGGCCCTGGCAACCATGGCAACCGGCGCCGCCCACGAACTGGGTACACCGTTGGCCACCATGGCCGTGGTCACGCGCGAACTCGAACGTAGCGAGTTGCCCGAGCCGGCACAACGCAAGCTGAGCATTCTCAAAGACCAGATCGGTCGCTGCAAAAACGCGCTCAGCACAATCTCCGCGTCTGCCGGAGAAATCCGGGCTGAGGGCGGCGGACTGATCCCGGTACCCGCCTTTATCGACAACCTGGTGGCACGCTGGCAACAGCAGTGCCCCGGCGCAACGCTTTCGGTGAACCTGGGATCGGGTGACCCGACCGCCACGGTCATCGGCGAGCAGACGCTCGTGCAGGCCCTGATCAACCTGTTGAACAATGCAGCCGATGCCTGCGCCCAGCCGCTGGTGCTGGAAGCGGGCTGGACAGCCGCCGGGCTGACCCTCGACATACTCGACCGTGGCCCGGGCCTGCACCCACAGACGGCCGAACAGGTCGATCAACCCAAAACCAGCCAGAAAGAGTTTGGTATGGGCCTGGGCCTGTTTCTGGCTCACGCCACCATTCAACGGATGGGTGGAGAAATCACCCTTTCCGACCGCGCGGGTGGCGGCACCCGCACCCATATACGCTTCCCACTGACGCAACTGCCCTAAACATATGAACGAATCCAGCGAGACCAGACCTTCGATCCTTGTTGTCGACGATGACGAGGTTTTCTGCGAAGTGCTATCCGATGCCCTCAACGACCGCGGCTACTCGGTCACGGTAGCCCGGGATACCGGCAGCGCCGTGCGCAAGGCCCGGGAGTGCGACCCCGAATACGCGGTTATCGACCTGCGCATCGGCCAGGAATCCGGGCTGAAAGTGGTCGAAAGCCTGCACGCCATGGACGAGAATACCCGCATCGTCATGCTGACCGGCTACGCGAGCGTAGCCACCGCTGTGGAAGCCATCAAGCTGGGGGCGGTACATTACCTGACCAAACCCGCTGATGCCGACGAAATCCTCGCCGCGCTGCACCGGGACGAGGGCGACCCGGACATTGCCGTGTCGGACAACCCGCTGACGGTCAAGCGCCTGGAATGGGAACACCTGCAGAGAGTGCTAAGCGAATGT
>JASFNS010000097.1:0-6928 GCA_050116915.1 Thiogranum sp.
CACTGACGTTGGGCTTCGCTGCGCTCAGCCCAACCTACCATGCCGAGTCCACCGGTATCACGACCCGCGGCGGACCTGAATATCCGTTCGGAACATTTGCTTTGGTGCAGGCCGCCTCATGGCGGGGAGGGGTTATCGGTGCATGCGCTCGCGCCCTAAGCCGATAACCCCTCCCCGCCATGAGGCGGCTTGGAGTGTGCGAGGCGCTCTTTTCCCGCTGATTACCGGTACCGGTACACGCTGCCCGTTCGATGCTGCCCATTATTCCCCAACCGCCAGGTCGGCGAGAATTTTCTCGTGAATACCGCCGAAGCTGCCGTTGCTCATCACCACCAGCCGGTCACCGGCGCGGGCATAAATTGCCACCGAAGCCGCCAAGGTGTCGATGTCGGCCGACACGCTCGCGGGCATAGCCAGTGCTCCTGTGACTTCGCTAAGGTCCCAGGCAAGATCTTCCGGCTGGTACAGCCAGACGGCGTCGGCATCAGCCAGCGATCCGGCCAGATCTGCCCGGTGAACACCCAGGCGCATGGTGTTCGAGCGCGGTTCGAGCACCACCAGCAGGCGACCGCCGCCTGCCTGGCGTTTCAGGCCCGCGAGCGTCGAGGCAATCGCTGTGGGGTGGTGGGCAAAGTCGTCGTAAACAGTCACGCCAGCGGCTTCACCGCGCACTTCCAGGCGTCGCTTGACGCCGGTGAAGCAGGACAGCGCCGCAATCGACTGCTCGACCGGTACACCCGCGTGCCGGGCCGCGGCGACGGCCGACAGCGCATTGTGCATATTGTGGTCACCAAGCTGCTGCCAGCGGATCTCCCCCTGCGACTCGCCATCCAGAAGCACGCGGAAAACGCTGCCATCGGAGACCACCGGTTCGGCCTGCCAGCGGGCCGGAACGCTGCCGACGGACACGGTTTCGACCGGCGTCCAGCAACCCATATCGAGGACTTCCGAAAGATTGCCGTCGTTGGCGTTGACCACCACCAGCCCGTTGCCAGGAACGATGCGCAAAAGGTGGTGAAACTGCCGCTCGATGGCCGTGAGGTCGGGGAAAATGTCCGCGTGGTCGTATTCCAGGTTGTTCAGCACCAGGCTGCGCGGGCGGTAGTGGACGAACTTGGAACGCTTGTCGAAGAACGCCGTGTCATATTCGTCGGCCTCGATGACGAAAAAGGGCGATTCGCCGAGCCGCGCGGAAATCCCGAAGTTGTTCGGTACACCGCCAATCAGAAAGCCCGGTTGCAAACCGGCGAACTCCAGAATCCAGGCCAGCATGCTGGCGGTTGTGGTCTTGCCGTGCGTGCCAGCCACGGCGAGCACCCAGCGGTCCTGGAGCACCTGTTCGCACAGCCACTGTGGCCCGGACGTGTAGCGCAGCCCGCGCTCCAGCATATACTCAACTGCCGGGTTGCCGCGGCTCATGGCGTTGCCCACCACCACCTGGTCCGGCGGCGGGTCGAGGTGCTCGGCGAGATAGCCTTGCTTGAGCCCGATCCCCTGCGCATCCAGCTGGGTGCTCATGGGCGGATAGACATTGGCGTCCGAGCCCTCCACGTCGAAACCGGCCTGTTTGGCCAGCACCGCGAGCCCCCCCATGAAGGTACCGCATATACCGAGAATGTGAATTTTCATATCTGTTCCATGGCCGGAGTCAGCTCCCCGCGATCTGGGGGAAAATCGTGTTCAACAGGCCGATCGCCAACACGGTGTGCAGGCCTGCCACCATCAGCCCGATACCGTAACGGGTCGCCAGTGCGTGGCGGAAAATATGCGCCTCTACAGCAATGCCCCAGGCCAGCAACACCAGCCAGCCAATAACGAGGGCCGCCGGCGATGCCCCGGCCTGGTGAGCGCGGGCCGTCTGCAGCACCAACGGCAGCGAGGCCACGCCCAGCACGGCCCCGGTGCCGGCGAGCGCCGTCAGCGTCTGCACCAGGCGCTCCGGCTTTCCGGCGAACTGCAGCACTGCCCAGGTGAACGCGACCATGACCAGCGTTTCTGTCACCGTAATGGCGAACGCAAGCCGTCCCGCCGCACTGCCGATGCCCTGCAGCAGATCAATGCCCAGATAGGCGAGCAGTGCCGCCACCAGCGCGCCGTAGGACAATCCGTCATCCTGGGGAGCACGCCTGAGCAAAGCCTGTTCCAGCCAGGAGCCGACCCAACCTGTTAGCTTGTTCGAACTCATCGCATTGTTACGTTTTCTTTACAAGGCTGCAAAGCCTGTCTATTTTTAAAGAGACCCGAGGGTAGATCCTGATTATAAGGCGACCATAATGGACTTACGTACCCTGGAGGAGCAGCTGTTCGGTGTGCGCTTCGACATTCATCAGGCTGACGGCCAGGTTTTGCGCCTGGGGCACGATGGGCCTGTGGTCAACTGGCATATCCATTCCGGCACTACGCTGCATCGTTTACTGAAAAAACCTCAGTGTACCCTGGGCAGCAGCTACGTCAGGGGCGACTGGGATATCGACACGCGCCATCTGTCCACCCTTATACAGACGCTGATCCCCGCAAATACCTCGCCCGGTTTCCTGCACAGGCGTTCGTTCCTGCGCCGCCTGCGCACTCACCTGCCGCACGTATGCCAGGAGGCCTCGCAACCACGCTGGAGAGATTTCAGCCTGTGGCTGTCGCGCACCTGTCTCGGCGACGAGATTTTCCAGGGCTGCAGCCACTACAGCGAACCGGGAATGAGCCTGGAGGAAGCGCAACGGGTGCGCGCGCGTCACCTCATCGCGCGCCTGCAACTCGGCCCCGAGCTGCACTTGCTGGACCTGGATGCGGGCTGGGGCGCACTGCCATTGCACCTGGCCGAACACGCAGGCGTGCGCGTCACCGCCCTGGTTTCCAACCGCGAGCAACTGCGCTTTGCGCACGGCGAAGCGCGCCGTCGTGGTCTGGACGGCAGCGTGCATTTCCGCCTCGGCGGCTTTTACCAGTGCCGCGGGCGTTTCGACCGCATCCTCGGCAGCGGCTTTCTCGAACACCACCCCGAGCCGGCTTACCGTGTCCTGTTCGAGCGCCTCGAAACCCTGCTGCAGGACGATGGCATGATCTGGCTGCAGGTCAGGGGACGCAGTGGCGAGACCCCGCTGAGCAATCGCTGGCATCAGCAGCAGTTGCCGACGCGCCACAGCCTGCCGCTGCTCTCCGACATCAACAGCGCCGTGGAACAGACCGCACTGCGCGCCCTGCTGACGGAGGATCTCTCCGGCTATCTGCTCCGGGACCTGGAATCGCAGGCACAACGTTACCACGGCAGACGCGCCGCGATCAGCCAGCGCTTCGGCGAAACCTGGACCCGCCAGTGGGAGTTTCTGCTCGCCAGCGAGATAGCCGCGCTGCGCTGGGGCCAGTTGCGGCAATACGAGCTGCTGCTGGGCAATAGCCACTGCCGCTGGCCGGCATCCGACCCGGACCGTTCGGACGATGGCGCCCGCCTGCCCCTGGACATTGCGCGAAAAATTCCCGGCCTGGCGCGGGATGTCTATCCGTCCCGCCCATAGCCCAGGCCCGGGTTGCGGCTAGCGCTTTCGCCCCGAGGCTTTCTTCACCGGCCTTTTCTTTGCCTGTTTTTTCTTTGCCTGTTTCTTCTTTACCGGTTTCCTGTGCGGCGACTTCTTGTTCGCGGGTTTTTTCCGTGCCACCGGCTTCTTTTTCGCCGCAGTCTTTTTCCCGACCGGCAGCTTTTTTCTCGCCGGCTTTTTCTTGACCGGCTTTTTCCCGGCCGGTGCTTTCTTCGCCACTTTCTTCTTGCTCACCGCTTTCCGGGTGGCGGCCTTTTTCTTGACGGTCACCTTTTTCCTGGGGGCCGCTTTCTTCCTGACGGTCACCTTTTTCCTGGCGGCCGCTTTCTTCCTGGCAGCGAGCTTTTTCTTCGTGGCTGCTTTCTTCTTCGTGGCTACTTTCTTCTTCGCGGTCGGCTTTTTCTTGGTCGCCGGTTTTTTCCCGACAGGTGATTTTTTCGCCGTCTTCGTTGTTGCCGGCGATTTTGCGGCCGCTTTCCGCTTCACAGCGGCTTTTTTGCCGGCCGTCTTTTTCGCCGCCGGCTTCTTTTCCGCTGACTCGGCTGCCGTTTTCCTGGCTCCAGTCGTGCTCGCAACAGCCTTGGGCGCTTGTTTTGCGGCCGGCTTCCTGACCGCACGCCCGGCCTTTTCCGCCTTGGCCTCGGCCACCGGGGGTGCTTCCTGCCCCGCCGGCGCGACGCCTGCCGGTTGCTCCTCCTGCTGAGCAAGCTGGGTGCGCTCGACCGCGCGGCGGATAGCCGCGGAACGGTCCTCCCCGAAGCTGGGCCGCGCCTCCTCGATGGCCTTGCTCACGGCCTTGAACACATCGGCGATCTCGCCCAGTCCCTGCACAACCCGGAGACGACCCTGCTCGCGATAACGCTCGATGACCGGCACAGTCTGGGCGTCATAGATGCGCAAGCGGTTACCGATGGTTTCTTCGTTATCGTCCGAGCGTCGCTTCAGACGCCCGCCGCACTCGTCGCAACTGTCGTCCATGCGCGGCGGCGCGGAAAAAATATTGTAGCTGGCACCGCAGGACATGCAGGTACGACGCCCCAGCAGGCGCTGCAGGATCACGTCAACGTCAACGTCGATGACCAGCGCCAGGTCTATGGGCTTACCCAGCTGATCGAGCAACTCGTCGAGCTGTTCGGCTTGCGCGAGGTTACGCGGAAAACCGTCCAGGATGAATCCCTTGCGCGCATCGGTCTTGTCGATCCGCTGGCGGATTACGCCCAGCACAATCTCGTCGGATACCAGCTGGCCCGCATCCATGGCCGCCTTGGCGGCCCGGCCCAGCGGTGTCCCGGCGGCAACCGCCTCGCGCAGCAGGTCGCCGGTGGAGATTTCCGGCACCTTGTAATGCCGGGCCAGCCGGTGTCCCTGTGTGCCCTTGCCGCAGCCGGGCGCGCCTAACAATACTATCCTCATCCTGGTGTCACGCTCGCTGTGTCGTTGATTTTTATTAAAAAACTCCGCAAACAATGGCTGCCGCCGGGGGCTTTCGCAATAAAAGATTTTTCATGGGGATATTCAATATTTTACATGGCTGAATATCCAAACAGTGATTAAGCTACCGCCTGCATTACGCCCAGTCAAACAAAGCACCTGAATTTCATTGCTTTTTGCTCTATGCTTGGGCGCCTCTTTAAAATCGGCAGGGATCGGGCAGCAGTAAAATGAGCGGAATCCCCGACTTTTCGGACAGCGAATTGTGGATTATCAAGTCCACGCTGGAAGAGCGCTACGGCACATCGCCGGAGATTCAGCTGGCTGAAACCGAAATGCGCCTCAACCGGGGCAAAACCGAGCTGGTGCCCTGCCCGACCGTATATTGGGAAGCCGGTGACTGCCATTTCGTGGTCGTCAAAACCGGTGACCGCCTTTACCGCTGCCAGTTTTTCTACCGTATTCACCAGATGTACGGCACCGGCGTCGAGGAATATGACGACCTGACCGAGTGCATGGTCACCCTGCTACAGGTGCAGGCCGACCACCACGCGCGCGAACACGCAGCCGGCGACCCGGGTTAATCGGCACAAAACACAAGATCAAACACGCAACAGGAGTATTCTGATGGCGAAATCCACAGGAAAAATGAATGCCTTTTACGCCCAGTCGGGCGGTGTCACGGCAGTGATTAACGCCAGCGCATGCGGTGTGATCGAAACCGCCCGCCAGCACAAGGACAAGATCGGCAAGGTGCTTGCCGGTCGCAACGGCATCATCGGCGCCCTGACCGAAGACCTGATCGACACCAGCAAGGAGTCGGCGCGCGCCATTGCCGCGCTGCGCCACACGCCCAGCGGGGCCTTCGGCTCCTGCCGCTACAAGATGAAAAGCCTGGAAGCCAACAAGCGCGAGTACCAGCGTCTGATCGAGGTTTTCGAGGCCCACAACATCGGTTACTTCTTTTATAACGGCGGCGGCGATTCCGCGGACACCTGCCTGAAAGTTTCCCAATTGTCGAAAAGCATGGGTTACCCCATCCAGGCCATCCACGTGCCCAAGACGGTGGATAACGACCTGCCGATTACCGACAACTGCCCGGGTTTCGGCTCCGTGGCGAAATACATTGCCATCTCCACCCGTGAAGCCAGTTTCGACGTCGCCTCCATGTGTGCGACCTCGACCAAAATATTCGTGCTCGAAGTCATGGGGCGTCACGCCGGCTGGATCGCCGCTGCCGGCGGCATGGCCGCCACCGAAGACTGCGATCTGCCGATTGTGATCCTGTTCCCGGAAGTGGTCTTCAATCAGGCCAAATTCCTCAAGCAGGTCAAGGACAAGGTCAAGCGCTATGGTTACTGTTCGATTGTCGTCTCGGAGGGCGTCCACGACCGCTCCGGCAAGTTCCTCGCCGACCAGGGCCTGAAAGACGCCTTCGGACACGCCCAGCTCGGCGGCGTCGCGCCGGTGATCGCCAACCTGGTGCGCGACAAACTCGGTTACAAGTACCACTGGGCGGTGGCCGACTATCTGCAGCGGGCGGCGCGCCACATTTCCAGCAAATCCGACGTCGAACAAGCCTATGCCATGGGCAAAGCCGCGGTGGAACTGGCCCTGAAGGGCAAGAACTCGGTCATGCCCACCGTGGTTCGCACCTCCAACAAGCCGTATCGCTGGAAGGTCGGCGAAGCCAAGCTGTCGCGTGTGGCCAACGTGGAAAAGATGATGCCCATGAGCTTCATCAGCAAGGATGGCTTCGGCATCACCAAACGCTGCCGCGACTATCTCGAACCGCTGATTGCCGGCGAAGACTATCCGCCCTACGGGAAAGACGGCATGCCCAGGTATGTGCAGCTGAAGAATGTTGCAGTTAACAAGAAGCTGGGCGACTTCAAGGTAAAATAACCACCTGTAGGTTGGGCTGAGCAACGCGAAGCCCAACATGGCGCGGCAAAGATGTTGGGCTT
>JASFNS010000098.1:0-6904 GCA_050116915.1 Thiogranum sp.
CGATTTTCAGTGTCAGGGAAAGATGACAATCGTGCAGTCGTGCGGGAACCCGCCGTCGGCAGCGGGGCCGTACCAGGACGGTGCGTAACGACCGTTTTGGGGTCCAGTATGCCCGCAATGAGGGCGTAACCGGGAACCACCAGTGCGGTTGCAACGCGCGCGCACATGCGCGCATTGCAACCGGGCCTCCGGTCAAAACGTGCAGCTGGTTTCCGCCATCCCTGGCCTGGTGACTGCTACGCCCCCGCGGCCTCGGCGTCCGCTTCCAGTACCGGTTCCGGAAAGACTTCCAGCGCCGGCTGGCGTTCGCGGGGCGCCGGGCGGGTATCGGTGAATTCCACGGTTGCGCACTCGGTGAAGATACGCGCGGTGCACTCCCGGCAGGTCGATTTGTCGACTTTCTGGAAGATGCCGTGGAGCGCGGCGGACTTGCTCTGGAAGATGTGGTTGGGATTGATCCTGTCCAGCGCGCCGCATTCCTCCAGCGATTCCCACAGCCCTGACTTCACGTTGATGAGATACAGGCCGCCGCCGGCGGCGCGGCGCCGCTCGGCCTCGTTGGCGAGCACGTCGGCACCGGCAATGTCGACGAAGCCGATGCCCTGGGCGACGATCGCGAGATGTTTCTGCTCCGGGTGCTGCTGCTCGAGGCGGACGAATTTCTCGCGCACGTAGGCAACCGAACCGAAAAACAGGGACCCGTCGATGCGCATGATGTGCAGCTGGGGGCACTCGCGCAGGTTGTTGCCACCGGTGGAGAACTTGCGGTTGGGCAGGTTCGGGTCGGGGACGCGGGCGAGAATGCGCGGCTTGGACACCCGCATCAGGTACAGCACCAGCGATAGCAGGATACCGGCCATGATGGCGAACTCCAGGTCCAGGAACAGGCAGGAGAGGAAGGTCACCAGGAAGATCCCCCGCTCCGAGTGGGTGGAGGCGAAAATGTGCTTGATCGCGGGCATGTCGATCAGGCCCCAGGCAACGATGAACAGGATGCCGGCCATGGCCGCGGTGGGCAGGTAGGCCACCAGCGGGGCAATGGCAAGCACGATGAAGATCTCCAGAAAGCCGGCGATCATGGCGCTCATGGGGGTTTTGGCGCCGGCCTGGTAGTTGAGGCTGGTGCGATTGAACGAACCAGTGGCGACGTAGCCGGAGAAAAAGCTGCCGGCGATGTTGGACAGCCCCTGGCCGATGAATTCCTGGTTACCGTCCACCAGCTGACCGCTGCGGATGCCGATGGCGCGGCCGATGGAGACCGCCTCGGTGAGCGCGAACAGGGTCATCGCCAGCGCGGCCGGGGCGAGCTTCTGGATGGTGTCCAGCGAGAAGTCGGGCGCCGACAGCGGCGGCAGGGTCTGCGGCAGGGCGCCCACGGTCTTGATGGCCGTGACGTCAGAACCAAACAGCAGGTTCAGTGCGACGCCGAGGAAGCTGCCGGCCAGCAGCGCCACGATCAGGAACGGCACCTTCGGGTAGCGTTTCTTGACCACCATCCCGGAGACCAGGGTCAGGAGGGCAATTGCCAGCACGTAGCCGTTGGTGTTGGGCAACTGGTGGCTGAAATGGTGGAGCGTTTCGAACAGGTTGCCGCCGCGCGGAATCGGCACGCCGAAGAAGTTTTTCAACTGCTTGCTGGCTATCAGGATTGCGGCGCCGGTGGTGAAACCGACCACCACCGAGTGCGAGATGAAATTGACCAGGGAGCCCATGCGCGCCAGCCCCAGCACCAGTTCGATGACGCCCACCATAAAGGTGAGGGTCAGCGCCAGGCCGACATACTCCGGGGTCATCGGTTCTGCGTAGACGCTCAGGGAGGTCAGCAGCACGATGGAGGCGGCGGTGGTCGGCCCGGACATCAGGTGCCAGGATGAACCGAAGAACGCGGCGATGATCGGCGGGATCATGCCCGCGTACAGGCCATACTGGGGTGGCATGCCGGCGATGGAGGCGAAGGCGACGGCCTGCGGCACCACCACGATGGCGACCGTAAGACCGGAGATCAGGTCGGCGCGTATGGTGTCCGCTGTGACGCGGTTTTTCCAGGACAGAAATGGCAGCATACGCAGCTGCCACGCGGAATATTGCGATTTCGACATAGAAAGTTCCTACAAATTGCGAGTTAAATGGTGTGCCGGCGCCGATGACCCCGCGCCGCCGGTCCCCGATCCGGGAACGCCGGTGTTCAGCGTCTGCCGTGCTGGCGCGATCAGGTACGGCTGCCGTCAGGCGGCGAGGTGGCCGGCGGGCCGGCGGTATTGCTGTGATGACCGGTTTCGGCAAGGGTCTGTGCGGCGACAGGATTGCCTGCCGCAGCTGAGCGTTGCAGCCAGGTCATGGCCTGCTGGGGATCCCGCGTGACGCTCCAGGCACCGTCGCGATAGCGCAGTGCCAGTTGGTATTCGGCGACAGGGTCGCCCTGTTGTGCCCGGCTGACCAATGCGCCAGCCGTCTGTTCCAGTGGCGAACTGGCCGCGACGGTACGCCAGGTCGCAAAGATGGCTTTCCAGCCGTCCGAGTCGAGGCGTTCGCCGAGCGCGGCGATCCGGTTCTCGCCCCGGTGCAGATCCGCATCGGTGACCGCCTGTTGCCGGTAAAGGGCGGCGAGGTCGTTGTGGGCACGGGCATCGCCTCGGTCGGCTGCGTCGCGTAGCCAGTCCACGGCCCGGTCGCGCTTGCCCTCGGCGAGCAGGGCTTCGCCAAGGTGGGTCTGGGCATCGGCGTTACCGCCGCTGGCGGCCAGTTGCCACCAGTGTCGTGCCAGTTGCGCGTTGCGCGGGGCGCCCTGGCCCGCGGCGAAGGCGTTGGCAACCACGTCGGCGGCGTAGGCGTTGCCGCCGCGGCCGGCGGCGCTAAGCCAGCGCAGACTGGTCCGGGCGTCGGGCTTGACGCCGTAACGGCCTTCCCGGTAAACCAGGCCCAATTGCAGCTGGGCGCCCGTGTTGCCGGTTTTGGCCAGGTGGCTTAGCCACGCCAGTTCGCGGTTGGCGGGACTGCCGCCGCCGTTATGGGCCGCAACCGCAATGGCACCGGCGGCCGCCAGGCCGCCAATCAGACTGGTGAGGAGACGTTTTTTCGGAAGTTTGGAAAGCCGCATGGTATATCTCTTGCCTTGGGGTCTGTTTTCACTGATAAATACCGTTTGCAAGAGACGGGCCAGGCGAAAATGCCCGCCGCATTTACATAAAAACAATAGGTTACGTTCGAATACGGTAACTTTATTAAAATTTGCTAAACTTGTGATCAACAAATTTTGAAGGATACTACGTGTCGTGTAGGCTGCTTGCTGCTCTGCACCTGAACCGGTTGCAACGCAAGGTGCTGTTGGTGGTTCTGGTGATCATTCTGGTACCCATGCTGGTCACCGGGGTGCTCTCGGCCTCCTGGATCGCGGCACGCATGGACGATTCGATTTCGCGCTGGATCCGCGAGGCGGCCCAGGTCAACAGTAACTGGCTGGATACGCTGAACAAAAACGGTCGCCTGTTCGCCGACCTGTTCGACGACGTGGCCGGCAACGAGCCCCGCTTTGTTACCGGCAAGTCACCGATTCCGCCGCAGCTCGAGCCGCTGGCGCGGGAACTGGGTATCAACCTGGTCCAGGTATTCGACGACGACGGCCGGCAGATTTACTCCGAGCCCCGGGTCACGCTTGGCACTTCGTGGGCACCGGGCCAGACCGAGGCAGTACTCAAGGCTACCCAGGGCGACAAGAGCTGGCTGGCGGCGGTGACCATCCTGCGTTATCCCCGGGGTCAGCCGCGCCACTACCGCCTGGTCTTCGGCACCCTGTTCGACCAGGACCTGCTGGCACGCCTCGGTCGTATGAGCGGACTCAAGACCCGGCTCTTCTATCCACGCAACGGCGACTTCGCCAAGGCGTTTTCGGAAGACAGCCGGGCGTTGAAGCTGCGCCTGCCGGCGTCGGCCTTCGAGGAACTGAAACAGCAACATGCTTATTACAGCGACAAGGCCGAAAACGGCCGGTACTGGGGCCTGTACACGCCGGTGGTCGATTCCGGCGGACGGGTGGAGGCGGTGCTGTTCAGCGGTCTGGAGCATCACGGCGGCGATCGCTTCCTGACCGATCAGGCGGCGGTGTCCGTGGCCATCGCGTTGCTCGGCAGCCTGCTCGCTGCGATCACTGGTTTGCTGCTGTCGCGCCTGGTGGTGCGCCCCGTCACCTGGCTGCGCGAGGGGGTGATGAAGGTCGCGGCGCAGGATTTTCGCACCAGCGTGCCGATCACCTGGCGCGACGAAGTGGGCGATCTGGCGCGCGCCTTCAATAGTATGGCCGCGAGTCTGCGCGAGGCACGTGACGAACAGCGGCGCGAATTCCAGCGCGACAAGATCACTGCCCTGGGCGAACTATCCCTGGCAATGGCGCACGAGATCCGCAACCCCATCGGCGTCATCAATACGGCCGCGAAGCTGCTGGAGAAGGCCGATGAACCGGCCAAGCGCGCCGACCTGCACCGGATGATCCGCGAGGAGTGCCACCGCCTGGATCAGTTTCTCAGAGACTTCCAGCAACTGGCGCGCCATCGCAAGCCGCAGTTCACTCTGTTTGACCCGGCAGTGCCGCTCGAGCGTGCGCTGCAGGTTATGCTGGCCGGGCGCGACACCGTGACGGTGCAACGAGCCTATACCCACGGCACGCACCGTATCCGTGCCGACGCTGAACTGTTGCGGCAGGCCTGGGTGAACCTGGTTCGCAACGCACTGGAGGCGATGGAAGACGCGGGCGAGCTGCGCGCCGGCTCGATGGTGGAGGGGGACGAGGTGGTGCTCTACCTGCAGGACAGCGGCCCAGGAATTCCGGTGGAGCAGATGACGCGCCTGTTCGAGCCGTTTTTCACCACCAAGCCCCATGGCAGCGGCCTGGGCCTCACACTGGCCAGTACGCTGGTGGAGGCGGGTGGTGCGCGCCTGGAACTGGTTCCCGGCAGCGGCGCAGGCGCGCGGTTCGCCATGCGCTTTGCCATAGCGGAGGAGCAGTGATGCAACGTACCGTGCTGGTGGTCGATGATGAACGCAACATGCTCATGGTCATGGAAATGGCCCTGGAGGAGGCGGGTTACCGTGTCCTGACCGCCGAGCGCGGCGAAGACGCGGTGGCAATGCTGCGTGACCCGGACCTCGCGGTGATTCTTTCCGACCTGAAGATGCCCGGTATGAGCGGCGAGGAGTTCATTGCCCGCTGCCAGCGCGAGCGTCCCGACGCGCCGGTGATTGTGGTCACCGCCTACGGCTCGATTCGCTCGGCCATCGAATGTATTCAGGCGGGTGCCAGCGATTATCTGACCAAGCCGTTCGAACCGGAGGAGCTGCAGTTTGCGGTGCAGAGTGCGCTACGCCTGCACGATCTGATGCAGGAGAACCGCCAGCTGCAGGCGGCGGTCAGCGGCGCGGCGCCGCGGCGGCGGCTGGTGGGTGACAGCCACGCCATGCTCGCGTTGCGCGACGAGATAAACCGCGTCGCCCCCTACAAGACCAATGTGCTGATTACCGGCGAGAGTGGCACCGGCAAGGAGGCCGTGGCCCGTTCCATCCACGAGCATGGGCCGCGCGCCGAGCGGCCCTGGGTGGCGATCAACTGCTCGGCGATCCCGCGCGACCTGATGGAGAGCGAACTGTTCGGCTATGTGCGCGGCGCGTTCACCGGCGCAGTGCAAAACCGCCTGGGGCGGCTCGAGCAGGCCAATGGCGGGACCCTGTTCCTCGACGAGGTGGGCGATCTTGACCTTGCACTGCAGGCAAAGCTTTTGCGTGTGCTGCAGGAACGCGAGTTCTCGCCGGTAGGCAGCGACGTAATCCGCCGTGTCGACCTGCGGGTGATCGCTGCGACTCACCGTAACCTCGACGAGATGGTGCGCGAGGGCAGTTTTCGCGAAGACCTGCTCTACCGTCTCGACGTCTACAAGATTCACGTGCCGCCGCTGCGGGAACGCAGTGACGACATCGCCCTGCTGGCGGAGAACTTCCTCCAGGCCTTCCGCGCCGAAATGGACAAGCCGGTTGAACGCTTCAGCGACGAGGCGATGGCCGCCCTGTGTGCCTATGACTGGCCCGGCAACGTGCGCGAACTGCGCAATGCGGTGGAGCGCTCCCTGTTGTCGGCGCGTGGCAGTGTCATCGAGCTGCATGATCTGCCGGACAAGGTCAGCGAAGGCGACGGTGATGGTCAGCGCCGCGACGGCGAACTCGCCGAGGTGATGGAGAGCGGGCTGGACAGCTGGCTGGCGTCGGTGGAACGGCGGCTCATCGTCGCCGCTCTGAAGGAGACCGGCGGCGTACAGGTACAGGCTGCGCGCCTGCTGGGCATCTCCGAACGCAGTCTCTGGCACCGGGTGAAGAAGCTGGAAATCCGTGTTGACCGGGCCGTGCGCGACTGAGACGGAGCCCCCGCAGTGACGTCCCGGGAAAGGCGTAATGGCCGGCATGCGTGGAACAAGCCGGGAAACGGGTGCGCTTGCGCTACTGGGTGGTTACGACGTTCTTTCTCGACAGTTCAATGACGACAGCTTTACCGGCCACAATACGCTGAATATACGTGTCCAGCGTCTCCAGCAGGGAATCGATTTCGGGTTGATTTTTGGTCGCGATCTGAAATTCTATCTTGCCGGCTATGTCGGTCAGCTCGGGGTAGCCATAGCCGCCACCAACACCTTTCAGACTATGGACTGCGAACTTCAGGTTCTCCCAGTCCCGGTTTTTCGCCGCATGATCGATTTTGTCAAACATTGCAGGTATTGAGTCAATAAATTCGACGACAAGATCAGCTATTTCAGGCTCGTCCGCCACCAGCTTCGACACGACCGGTGACAAGGTTTTTTCTTTCGGATCCGGTTCGGACAGGTATTCGCTCAGGATATTCATGAACCTGCTGCGATCTACCGGTTTG
>JASFNS010000099.1:0-6894 GCA_050116915.1 Thiogranum sp.
GAAGCAGCTCGCCGAGACGGTACGTTTCACGGATCTCGGCGATGCGTGTGCTCGTCGCCGCCGGAGACTGCGCGCAATAGAACAACAGATTCTTGAACAGGTCGTCGCGGGCATCCCCGGCTTCGACCGACGCAGCTTCGTCATTGTCACCAAGGCGTTTGATTTCACGGTCCAGCTGTCCCAGCACTCGCTTCAAGGCGATACTGTCGCCCAGTGCCCCGGCCCGCAGCGCGTCCAGCACGCCTGCCGCCACCCACCAGAGACGAACGACCGGTGCATCACCACCAAGCCGCTGCAAACCGTCCAGGACCTGCTGGAGCGCGTCCAGCGAGTCCTTGGCGTCCTTGTTGCGGAACAGACCTAACAGACCGCGCTGAAATCGGTGACGATACTCTCGCGCCTGCCGGGCAACATCGCCTTCGGGCTGCGCCTGCAACAGGTGGTCAGGCAGGGCAGCGCCGAGGTCGGGGGCGAACATGGAGTTCTCGGATAACAGGCTCTCGCCGCGGACGGCGCGCAGATCATTCAGTACCGGCAATAACACCAGAGGAATGTCGCGATAACCCGAGATCAGTCGGTCGAGATAATCCGGGAGCTGCAACATTGCACCCATAAGGACTTCACAGGCGTCCTCGCGCCGAGTGACGGATTGATCGGCAATGGCCCTGGCAACCTTTTCCATCTCTTCAGCCAGCAGGGATGCGCCATACAACTCCACCATCTGCAGGGTGCCATAGACCTGGTGCAGATGAGCCGCAAGAAAGCCGGGTTGCGCTTCGTCCTGCGGGTTCTCCACATGTGCTTCAAGAGCCTGACGCGCCTCTTTCAGCGTGTCATCCAGTTCCTTCTTAACCCACGTTAACGTGCTGAAATCGATGACTTGATTCATTGTATTTCCTTTCATCCCGCACTGGGTGCTGTCAATTTGTGCGCCGGTACGCCAAGGTATCCGGATAACGCACTTTTTCCATGTTCGAATTACGCCAATCCAGCAATTCACCCGACCCCAATATCAGCACCCCTCCGGGACGCAGAAACTCCGCCAGTTTATCCACGATCTCTGTGCGGCGGCCCCGGTCGTAATAGATCAAGAGGTTTTGACAGTAAATCAGGTTGACCTTGGCCATGGGCGCCGTTTCCACGTCGCGCAGGTTCAGTTGGGCAAAACATACCCGCTTGCGCAGTTTCTCCGTGATTCGGAAATGGCTGCCGGAAACCGTCTCGCAGTACTTGTATTGAAACTCATCCGGTATATCGCGCAGACGTCGCCTGAGATAAACCCCCTCGCGCGCTTTTCTGAGCGAGGGCAGACTGATGTCTGTGCCGGTAACTCCGAAATAGCGGTCTCCCGCGGCGGCACCCGTGCACGAGTCGATCTGCATCGCCAGACTGTAGCTCTCTTCGCCGGTCGCACAACCTACACTCCAGGCGAGGTACCCTTGTTGCTCTTCGAGAGCCTCGGGAACCAGCTTCTCCCTGATCAGTTGCATGGAGGCACGATGCCGGAAAAAACAGGTTTCGTGCACCGTGAGGCGGTCTATCAACAGTGACCACTCGTGTGCCTGGATTCCGCCCGCCGTCAGCCGCTCGTAGTACTCACGCGAGCTGCTGCAGCCGCTTTCGCGCATCCGCGCGCGAATGCCACTGGCAAGGAACGAACGCCGGTCGGGAGCGATGAACAAGCCCGTGCGGCGTTCCAGCAGCCGGGCCCAGTCGGCGAACTGCTCGTCATCCATGTCCAGGCGTCGCCCGGCCATAGGCCGGGCTTCAGCGTGAGCCTGCGCGTGTCCTGCGGAATCACCCATAACACGGCGTCCTTGTTGTTACTCCGGTAACTTGAAGCCGGCGACAGAGTTGGCCATTTCCTCGGCCAGGCTGGCGAGGTTACCGATAGACGCCGAGGTCTCGTTCGTACCCGCAGACGTCTGGGTGGTGATCTCCTGGATAACGTGCATGGTTTCAGAAATACTCGATGCCGCCTTGGACTGCTGACGTGCCGAAGACGAGATGTACTGGATAAGACCGGAGAGATCTTCCGATACCTTAACGATCTCCTCCAGGGCCTCACCCGATTCCTCTGCCAGACGCGCACCGTTAACCACACCCGCGGTACTCTGCTCCATGGAAATAACCGCCTCGTTGGTATCGGTCTGGATGGTCTTGACCAGTGCCTCGATCTGTTTTGTAGCGTTCGACGAACGTTCAGCGAGTCGCTGCACTTCGTCGGCAACCACCGCGAAACCGCGACCTGCCTCGCCGGCCATTGCCGCCTGGATGGCGGCATTCAGTGCCAGGATGTTGGTCTGCTCGGCGATGTCGTTGATAAGCTCGACGATGTCGCCGATTTCCTGGGAGCTTTCGCCCAGACGCTTGATGCGCTTGGAGGTTTCCTGGATGGTTTCACGGATACGGTCCATACCTTCGATATTGCGTCGAACCGTATCACCGCCCTTCTTCGCATATTCCACCGACCGCAACGCCTTGTTCGCGGTCTCTTCCGAGTTCTTCGAAACCTCATCGATGGATACGGCCATTTCGTTGATAGCGGTCGTCGCCGAGGTAATTTCCTCGGCCTGGTGCATACTGGCCTCGGTCAGATGCTGCGCGGTCTCCTGGGTCTGTTTGGCTGCAGAAGATACCTGGCCGGACGTCTCGTTAATGGTCGTTACCATGTCACGCAGTGCATCAATGGTATAGTTGACCGAATCCGCGATAGCGCCGGTGAAGTCCTCGGTCACTGTCGCGTAGGTGGTCAGGTCACCGTCGGCCAGGTTGCCCATTTCATCCAGCAGTCGCAGGATAGCTTCCTGGTTGCTCTTGTTTTCGAACTCTGCGTGCCGGCGGCGCGATTCCTGGTCGCGGTACACCTGCATACCCAGCAGGAACAACACAAGCAGACTGACGCCGCCGAACATATAGGCCATTTCAGGCTGTATCGGACGCTCGTCCGCAGCCATCGAATAGGCGTTCTGCAAACGCAGCGAGGCCGCGTAGAGATCGTCCGACTGCGTTGAAATGTTACGTGCCGCACGCTGGACTTCCAGCAGATCGTCAGACATGTCGAGCAGCTCTTCGACATTGTCCGCAACCGTCTTGAACAGCATCGATGTCTCGAACAGCTTGGCCTGAACCTCTTCGTTCTTGATCATGCCGATGACGTCGTTGCCGCGGACCATGCCGTCAAGCACCGTACCGTACTCCTGCACATCTTCGGAGAAGCGCTCAATAGCCACTTCGACGTTTTCGCCGTTCAGCGCCAGGTTGACGTTGTTGACGATGCGCTGACTCAGCATAAGCTGCCGGGTAGCGAGGTTAATCGTGTTACGGTCGGCCTTCTTTTCCAGCAGAATGTTGACGACTTCCTCGTCGTAGGCCTGCAATTTCGGAATCACTTCGTTGATAACGTCACCGATTTCCGAAACCGCAACTGCGACCGTCTCTTTCGAGCCCAGAACAAAGTCAACGCTCTTGCGGAAGCTGGTCCAGCGCTTCTCCAGAGCCACCAGGTCCTGCTCCACCGCCTTACGACTGGGCGGAAGACCCGTGGCCACGTTGCCGTTGCGTTCGTTGTTGAGCGCTTTTTCGAAGCGGTCCCGGTACAGAGCCAATTGCTCGAAGCCAGCCTCAACGCCGTTGGATGCTTCCAGTGCGTATTTGGCCACCTGCTGCGACAGAACCTGCTGCTCACTGGTATAACCGATGTACTCCTTGTCGTACTTCGCCTGGATACCTACGTACCAGAACACCGCGACCATGGCGCCCAACGACAGCAGCAATGCTGCGATCAGGTACATCGTCCGTTTTTGTGAACCCACCTTGGCGTGGGGCTGCTTCGCTGTACTCATGTTTCCTCTCCTGACCTAATCGGCTATCTTCTTCCCAGGGATAAACAACTAACTTGAACCCATACTTCCGCCACCTACACGGCGGCTTTCAAAAACTGCGGCGCTTCGGCAAGCTTATGCATGCTGAACACACCCCAATGCTCGTTGCCGGCCTTGAATCCGTGCGTCATATACTCGTGGATACGCCCGTCATCACCTGGCAACTCGTCGCAGCGCTGCTCATCGCGGAAGTGCCTGAGACCCAGTACGGCGTCCACGACAAGGCCCGAATACATACCGTTGTGACTGACCACGAGAATCCGGCTGCGCCGGTTGAGGGCGGCCGGCTCGTCATGCAGATAACCCTGCAAATCCATTATTGGCATAAGGTTGCCGCGGACGTTGGCGATGCCGCACACCCAGGGCTTGGTGCGCGGCACGTGAGACAGGCTCGGCGGCGTAAGGATTTCCGATACCTCGGCCAACGGCGCGACCAGTAACACACTACCCAGACGGAAACCGATACCGAGCCACTCCTCGTCGTTCTGCTCCTGCTGGGGCAGGCTGTGGGCATGCCCCAGACATAGCCGCTCGAGGTGCGCGAGCCATTCCAGCGGCGATTGGCAGGCAAGCTCAGACATATTCGCTATCCTTCAGACCAGTTCCAACGCGGTATTGATTTTTTCCATCAAGGTTTTCTCGGATACCGGCTTTGTCAGGAAGTCTCGCGCACCCTGGCGGATTCCCCAGACCCGGTCGGTCTCCTGGTCCTTTGTGGTAACGATAATGACCGGGATATCTTTGGTCTCCGGGTCCTTGGTCAACTGGCGCGTGGCCTGAAAGCCGTTAAGCCCCGGCATGACGACGTCCATCAGGATCAGGTCCGGCTTGATCTCCCTGGCGCGCTCGATGCCCTCGGTGCCGTTTTCGGCGGTTTCGACTTCGAAGCCGTTCTTTTCCAGCATGCCCTTCAGGACGTGTGCTTCAGTTGGTGAATCGTCAACGATTAAGATTTGTGCCATCGGTGTTACCCCTTGGTTAATTACAGCCCCCAGCAGCTAAATGCCGTCACTGGCATCGCTGTGAGCCCGAGTCCTATGCCTGTACGTGCTCACGGATCGCGCCCAGCAGTTCATCTTTGGTAAAAGGCTTGGTCAGGTACTGATCTGAGCCGACAATGCGCCCGCGCGCGCGGTCGAACAGCCCGTCCTTGCTCGAAAGCATGATGACCGGCGTGTCCTTGAACACCTGGTTGTTCTTGATCAATGCACAGGTCTGGTAGCCGTCGAGTCGCGGCATCATGATGTCGACAAAAATAATGTCCGGTTTTTCATCAGCGATTTTCGCCAACGCCTCAAAGCCGTCAGTCGCGGTCACCACCTCGCAGCCTTCCTTCTTCAGCAAGGTTTCGGCGGTCCGGCGGATGGTTTTGGAGTCGTCAATGACCATGACCTTGAGACTTTGCGTAGACACCGGCGACTGCCCACCTTCGCCATCGTCGGCCGGTGTTTCCAATTCTTCCATTTCTGCTGGATCTACAATGGTTTGCATACGGCTCGTACCTGACCCATTTGATGATGTCCCGTTTTGCGCCGGTCACCGGCCCCGGCGGACCCCGCCGACGGCGCCCCGATGACCTCAAGCGCCCGATTTGCCGACAAATTTACGTTACAATGGCGGCTACCAGCTTCTATCGTCCGCTCGGCAGCAAACTTTACATTTATGAATTCGTTCACATTCCAAGTGTCGACTATGGCCCTATGAGCACCCGACTCGGCATCGTGATGGACCCGATCGGGGCCATCAAAGTCCACAAAGACAGCAGTTTTGCCATGCTTCTGGCCGCGCAGACGCGCGGCTGGGAGCTCTGGTACATGGAGCAACCGGATCTCTATCTCAGGGACGGGGAAGCATTTGCGCGCATGCGCCGCGTGGTGGTGCGGGATCAGGCCAGCGACTGGTTCGAGCTGGGCGAAGGGCTGGATCAACCGCTCGGGGGTCTGGACGTGATCCTGATGCGCAAGGATCCGCCCATGGATATGGAGTACCTCTACACCACCTATTTGCTGGAACAGGCCGAACGCGCCGGTGTACTGGTCGTCAACCGCCCGGACGCGCTGCGCAACAGCAACGAGAAGCTCTTCACCGCCTGGTTTCCGGACTGCTGCGTTCCCACCCTGGTGAGTCGGGACGCCGCGCGGCTGCGCCGGTTTCTCGACGAACAGGGCGACATTATTCTCAAGCCGCTGGACGCCATGGGCGGCGCCTCGGTTTTTCGCGTGCGGGCAGACGACCCGAACATCAGCGTGATCCTGGAAACTCTGACCGAACTCGGCAAGCGCACCGCCATGGCACAAACATTCATACCGGCGATCCGCGATGGCGACAAGCGCATCCTGGTTGTCGATGGCGAACCGGTACCCTATGCGCTGGCGCGCATCCCGGCGCAGGGTGAGACGCGCGGTAACCTGGCTGCCGGCGGACGCGGCGAAGGCGTTGCACTGAGCGAGCGCGATCGCTGGATCTGCAGCCGGGTCGCACCGGAACTGCGCGCCAGGGGCCTGCTCTTCGTGGGCCTGGATGTCATTGGTGACTACCTGACTGAAATCAACGTGACCAGCCCCACCTGTATCCGCGAGCTGGACAAGCTCTATGGCCTCGACATCGGCGGCCAGCTTATGGACGCGATCGCCGCAAAACTGACGTCCTGACTGTGAAATATCCGCGCCTTCTCATCGGCCTGGCGGTAGTGTGCATCGGCGGCTGCGGCCAGCCGCCGGACACCAGCTATGAGCAGCAGTTGTTCGCTTTTGGCACACTGGTCGATATCACGCTGTACGGGGTCAAGCCCGCCCAGGCGCGACAGGCCATACAGGCCGTCGACACCCTGTTCCAGCAGCAGCACCACGACTGGCACGCCTGGCAGCGCGGCAAACTCGATGACCTCAACCAGGCTATTGCCGAAGGCCGCAGCCTCGAGACCGACCCGAGCATCATCACGCTGATCCAGATGGGTCAGCGCTACGAGCGGCTCAGCCACGGGCTTTTCAACCCGGCCATCGGCCACCTG
>JASFNS010000100.1:0-6892 GCA_050116915.1 Thiogranum sp.
CTTCAATCAGCACTGGGGGCAGCACCTGATCGATGCCGAGCGGCATCTGTATGCGTTGAAGGTCAGTGACCAGTTGATGTGACGGCATTCCGGCGGCTGGCCCGCCGCGCCGGAAACGCGCAGGTTGGGCTGTAGGTTGGGCTGAGGAACGAAGCCCAACGTTTCGGGTTCGGTGGGCGAAACGATTCCGCGTTGCATTTCCAGGCTGTTGGGCTTCGCTGCGCTCAGCCCAACCTACGGGTTACGGCGGCGGCGATCGACAGGGTCAATCGGGACGCGTGCCGGCGAGATGCGCCAGGAAGGCGGTTCGGGCCGAGGATTCGAACGAGCAGGTCCACTTGTAGGCCTGGTTGAGGTCCTGCCCCCGCGCATAGACGCCGTGTCCGCGAACCACCACGACGGGATATTCGCAGAGTGCATCCGACACCGCGTCGGGGGCCTGCTCGACATAGGCTGCATAGGCGATATCCAGGACCGGCACGCGCGCGAAGTAATACTGTCCCTCGAAGTCCACCGGCACGAAGTCCTCGCCGCCCAGCGTGACGGCAACGCTATAGGGTCCGTGACTGTGCATGACTGCGCCGGCATCGGGATTTTTCAGGTACACCTGGCGGTGTAGCGGTGCATCCAGCGAGGCGCCCTGCGGCGCCGGGCTGTCGAGCCCGCAGCGCACCAGCGCCTCGGCTTCCAGAGTATCGGCGCCGGCCCCGGTAGGTGTGATCCAGTAGTCTGTGCCGTAACGCACCGACAGATTGCCGCTGTGCGAGTCGTTGAGGCCGTACTGGCGCAGCCAGCGGTAGTGGCGGATGAGGTCGAGACGTATGTCCATGGCGCGGATTTGCGAACGATTCGGAATTATTTGCGGCTTTTGCCAGTCCAATATACGACATTGCTGTTGAAGACGTTACAATAGCGGTATAAGCGGAGTCCAGGTGGCTCCGCAACTAACTGGTTTTCTTTTCAAATTTGCAGGCACATCAGGAATGAACAATCGAAACAGCAAGCGCATGGGTGGCTTTACGCTCATCGAGGTCATGGTCGTCGTGGTTATTCTCGGCATACTGGCCGCGGTGCTGGTCCCCAAGGTCATGGACCGCCCCGATGAGGCGCGTATCGTCAAGGCGCGCCAGGACATCCGTGCATTGGAAGCGTCCCTCAATCTCTACAAGCTCGACAACTATGAGTACCCGACCACCGACCAGGGCCTCGAGGCGCTGGCCACCAAGCCGGACATTCCGCCGGAGCCGCCGCGCTGGAAAACCGGCGGTTATGTGGACCGTCTGCCGCTGGACCCCTGGCAGCAGCCCTACCAGTATCTGAATCCCGGTGCGCACGGCGCTGTCGACATCTTCTCGACCGGACCTGACCGCCAGCCCAGCGACGACGATATCGGCAACTGGACGCTGCGCTGATCGGCAGAGCGGTGATGCCGGCAGTATCCTCGCCGCTCCAGAGACAGCCTGCCGCCGGCAGGCTGTTTGCGTTGGCGGGCGGGCGTCGGGTGCGCGGTTTTACTTTGCTGGAGCTTATGGCGGTCCTGGTTATTATCGGGATCGTATTGACCTTTTTCACCCTGTCGGTCGGAGGTGACAAGCGCGCCGAGGAGATGCAGCGCGAGGCGCAACGCCTGCTGGCCTTGCTGCAAATGGCCAGTGAGGAAGCGGTGATGCGCAGCGAACAGCTGGCCATGCGCGTCGGTGACAACGACTATGAATTCATGATCCGGGAGAATAACCAGTGGCTGCCGCTGGCGGATGACGGGCCGCTGCGTCCGCGCACCCTGCCCAAGGGGATCGAGCTGAAGCTGGACCTGCAGGACAATCCGCCGCCGGGCATGACTGCGGAAAATGAAGATCAGCCGCAGGTGTTTCTCTTGTCGAGCGGCGAAATGACACCGTTTGTGCTGACTTTTTCGGCGCCCGGCAGCAGCGAACAGCGTTATCACATCAAAGCCACCCTGCTGGGGCGCCTGGAGCTGGAATGAAATCCGCGAACACGGGCTTTACGCTGCTCGAAGTGCTGATAGCCCTGGTGGTGCTGGCGTTGTCGCTGGGGGCGGCGATCCGCGCCACCGGCGACTACACGGTGAACCAGGCCTACCTGCGGGATCGTACCTTCGCCGAGTGGGTGGCGCGCAACCAGCTGGCAACGGTCGAACTGGAGGGGCAGTGGCCGAATATCGGTCAGCAAAAGGGCGATGCCGAGCTGCCGCTGGGCGGGTCGCAAGGCGGCGGGCGCGAGTGGCGCTGGGTCATGCAGGTGACACAGACGCCCGAGGAGGACCTGCGGCGTCTGGATATCGATGTCTACCCCGCCTCTGCAGAGGATGACGCGGACCCGCTGGCGAGCCTCAGCGGTTTTATCGGTAAGCCGTAATGCGACGCTTTCAGGGCTTCACCTTGCTGGAACTGCTCATCGCATTGGCGATTTTCGCCCTGGTCGGGGCGATGGCGTTCGGCGGGCTGAAGGGCGTGCTCGACCAGAAAGAACACACCATGGCCCAGTCGCAGCGACTGTCTGATCTGCAGAAAGCCTACCGCATTATGCAGCGCGACCTGGAGCAGATGGTAAACCGCAAGATCCGCAACGAATTCGGCGACCAGGTCGACGCGCTGGTGGGCGGCAGCGGTTTCAACGGCGTGGAGTTCAGTCGCGCCGGTTACGCCAACCCCGCGGGCTTCTTGCGCAGTGACATTCAGCGGGTGGCCTATATCCCGGACCAGGAAACCCTGTTGCGGCGCACCTGGCGGGTGCTGGATCGCGCCCAGGACACGCTGCCCGACGAGCAGGTGCTGGTTGAAGGCATGCAACGTTTCTCGATGCGTTTTCTGGACAAGGACAATGAGTGGCAGGAGCAGTGGCCGCCGCAGCAAAACCAGATCAGCGGCAGCTCGACGGGCGAATTCCCGCGGGCGGTGGAGGTGCAGCTGGAGCTGGAGGATGTCGGCACCCTGAGCTGGCTGTTCCCGTTGCCGGAGAATTTTGTCGCCACGCCGCTGTCGGCGTCGGGCTCAGGCTCGGGACAGAATACCGGGACCGAAGGCGGTAAGAATGGTGCCGCGGGACAACCGGCCGCCCAGGGAGCAACGCCATGAGCGTCGCCGCCCGCCAGCACCAGCGGGGCGTTGCGCTGGTCACGGCCCTGCTGGTGGTGGCGATTGCCACCGTGGCTGCAGTGGCCATGGCCAATCGCCAGCAGCTCGATATCCGCCGCACCGGCAGCCTGCTGCACGGGGAGCAGGCCTGGGCCTATGTGCTGGGCGCCGAAAACTGGGCCAAAGTGGTGTTGCGCCGCGATGCCAGGGAAAGCCAGATCGACAGCCTGGCGGAAGACTGGTCGACACAGCCACCGGTGTCGTTTGTCGAAGGCGGGTCGATTGTCGGACGCCTGATCGATTTGCAGGGCCGCTTCAATGTCAACAACCTGGTTCGCGGCGGCAGCGTCGATGCAGATTCGTTGGCGTTTTACAAACGCCTGCTGCAACGTCTCGATATCGACGAGCGGCTGGCCGATGCGCTGGTCGACTGGATCGACGCGGATATCAATGCGCGCTTCCCCGACGGCGCCGAAGACGATGCCTACCTGCTGCTGGACCCGCCCTACCGCGCGGCCAACCGGCCGCTGGCCGACACCAGCGAGCTGCGCCTGGTGAAGGGCTACGACGCCGAGGTGGTGGCCAAGCTGCTCCCGCACGTGTCGGCCCTGCCGGAGCGCACGGCCCTCAACGTCAATACCGCCGACGCCACGCTGCTGAGCGTGGTGGCTCCGGGTATGACAGCGGCGGAGGGCGAGTCGCTGGTCGAAGCGCGCGGTGAAGAACCGTTTGATTCCGTCGCTAAGTTTATGCAGGAGCCGGCCCTGGCGGGCAGGACGGTGGCGTCGGGCACCATCGGCGTCACCAGCAACTGGTTCCTGATGCTCAGTGAAGCCAATATCGGCCAGGGCAGGGCACGCCTGGCGAGCACCATTCAGCGCAGCCCCAACGCGCTTCTGGTGGTGCGCCGCCAGCGCGAGTTTTTTGATCCGGTGGTGCCGGTGAGCCCGCAAGCGGCTGATAACAAAACACCTTGACGTGGTAGGATAGACCACCTGAATCAGAGGGATACCAGGAGCGAATGGCTGACACCTTACTTATCCGGCTGGCGCCGCGGCTACAGGGCCTGCGGGACTGGTTGCTGGTCGATGCCGACGGCCAGATAAAGACACCGGTGCAGGTCGGTGTGCCGGCGGGTGCGGTGATCAGCGGTGCCCGGCGCATTGTTGTGCTGGTGCCGGGGGAAGAAGTCGCCCTGCACGAGGCGCGGGTGCCGGGCCACAACCGCCAGCGGGTGCTGCGTGTGGTGCCTTATGCGCTGGAAGAGGAACTGGCGAGCGACGTCGAGGATCTGCACTTTGCGCTGGGCCGCTCGCTTGGCGGCGAGCGCTATCCGGTGGCGGTGGTGGAGCGCCGGCGAATGGACGCCTGGGCGGAGCTGCTGCGCGACGCCGGTGTCAGTGCCCACCAGTGGGTGCCGGAAACGCTGGCCCTGCCCCACGCCGAGGGCTGGGATCTGATGCTCGACGGCGAGCGGGTGCTGGTGCGCAGCGGTGACTTTTCCGGGTTTGCCTGCGATGCCGACAACCTGCCGATGATGGTTTCGCTGTTGGCCGGTGAGGACCAGCTGCCGGAGGCCGCGCGGGTTTACGGGGCGAATGCCGTGCAACTGGTTGGCGTCGACGTCTCGCTCGACAGCTCGCAGCTGCAGCCGCTGGATATACTCGCGCGCGGCTGGGTGCAGGGCCCGGTCATCGATCTGTTGCAGGGCGCCTACAGCCGGCGTGAGGAATGGGGGCGGCTGTTGCGACCCTGGAAGGCCACGGCCGCCCTGCTGCTGGCGGGCTTGCTGCTGGCGGGCGTGAGCGCGGGCCTGAACTATCACCGGCTGACGCAACAGCAGGCGCAGTTGACAGCGGACATCGAGGCGCTTTACAGGAAGACCTTCCCCAACGCCCGGCGCATCGTCAATCCGCGCCTGCAGATGGAACAGCAGCTTAAACAGCTGCGCCATCGCGCCGGTGCCGGCAGTACCGATTTTATCGGCATGTTCGCCGAAACCGCCGACGTCGTACGCGCCGCCCAGGGCATCAGCGTGCAGGGTGCCAGTTATCGCGACGGCCGCCTGGACCTGGAACTGCAGGCCGATAATCTGCAGCTGCTGGACAGTCTCAAGCAGGCGCTGGTCAGCAGCGGTCGTATCAACGCGGAAATCCAGTCGGCGACCACGGACAGCAATCAGAAGGTCAAGAGCCGTATACGCATTGAGGTGAAGGAGTCATGAAAGACTGGTTTTACGGTCTCGATCAAAGGGAACGCATGCTGGTCAGTGTCGGCGGCACGCTGCTGGTATTGCTGTTTCTGTACACCATCATCTGGGAGCCGATCGCCGGCAAATACAGCGGGCTGAAAGAGAGCGTCGAAGCCCAGAAACAGAACCTCGCCTGGATGCAAAAGGCAGCCGCCCAGATCAATGCCCTGCAGGGCAATGCCGCGGGCGCCGCGCGCGGGCTGGGCGGCCGTTCCCTGCTCGCCGTGGTCGATCAATCGGTGCGTTCCGGTGGCCTCGGTGGCACCATCAAGCGCATCGAGCCGGATGGCAGCAAAGGTGTAAAGGTCTGGCTGGAGGGCGTCGCATTCGATCCGATGATTCTCTGGCTGGGCGGCCTGAGCAAGACTTACCGGATCGAACCCAGCCTGGTTACCCTTGAACCGGTAGGCGGCGGACGTGTCAATGCGCGCCTGACCCTGCTGGCACCCGCTGTATGACATCCTGGTGGCGACTCGCTGCCGCCGGCGTGGCGGCTTACCTGGTGTTTCTTGTCCTGAGCGCGCCGGCGGCCAAGCTGCTGCCGTACCTGCAACCGCACCTGGCGGGTATCAAGCTGTATGGCGTCAGCGGCAGCTTGTGGTCGGGCCAGGCGGTGCGCGTGAGCGCCGGCGCGGTGCAACTGGACAGTGTCAACTGGCGGTTGCGGCCGCTGGCGCTGTTTACCGGTGCGCTGGAGTTCGCTGTCGACGCCGAGCTTGCGGGCCAGCCGTTGACGGCACACGCGGGTGTCGGGGTTGTTTCCGGTGTCTACGTGTCCGACGTGGTCGGCCGCGTTGCAGCGGCGGATGTGCTCTACTGGTCGGGTATGTCGCAGATCAAACTCGATGGCCAGCTGGATTTCGCTATTGACGACGTCGAGGGCATAGGCTCAGGCCTGCCGGCCGTTGCCGGGACGGTGTCCTGGACGCCCGCCAGGGTGCTCGCGCCGCTGGAACTCGATCTCGGCAAGGCTGAATTGCAGACCCGGATCGATGCGGGCGTTACCCGCGGCCAGCTGCATACCGACGGCGGCGTGCTGACGGTTAGCGGTGACGTGACGGTCAACCCGGATGGCAACTACCAGCTGGTGGGCGAGTTGCAGAAAAACGGCCGCGTGCCGCAGGCCGTGGACAAGTTTCTGGCTACCTTTGCCGAGTTCAATAACGGCAAATACCGGCTGGAATGGTCTGATCAGATCAAGTTCTAGTACTCTTTAAAGATGACTTTGCTGCTGACTACGCCGGAACAGCATGACTTCCAGGACCCCACCCTGGAACTCAACGAGAAAAAGCTACAGCGCTGGCTGACCGGCCTGCCGGTGTTGAACGCAAGCGAGTCGCTGCGCCTGATGCTGAACGCGCTCGAACCATTGAATGAGCAGCGTCTGGATGTCGACAAGCGGCTGTCATTGCTGGGCATCTACCAGGCAACCTTCCAGCGACTGTATGCAACTGCGGAACCGGAGCGTCTGCGCCAGCAGCCGCTGTCGCGTCAGCAGCGTCTGGACACAGTGGACGACGTGGAACGTCTGAGTCTGGCCATGGCC
>JASFNS010000101.1:0-6812 GCA_050116915.1 Thiogranum sp.
GCTCCCGAGCTCAACCCGCATTTCCGTTACCTGGTGGGAGCCGCCCGCGGCATGGGTATACAGGTCATCGATCGCTGCAACCTGACCATACTCAACGAACCGGGCGAAGAGACACTGGCGGCGTTTCTCGCCGCCAATGGTGTGGAGGTTGTCGCGTCGATGCCCTGTTACCTGGAAAGCAATGTCGACAGTCAACGCGGCGAAGGCGTGTATCGTTCCAGCATACGGGCGCTGCGCCATTTGAACTCACTCGGATACGGGCAACCGGACAGCCAGCTGGTGCTGAACCTTATGTACAACCCGCTCGGTGCCGTGCTGCCGCCCTCCCAGGAGCAACTGGAAGCGGACTACCGGCGGGAGCTGGCCGAACGTGAGGGTGTGGTGTTCAACCGGCTGCTGGTGCTTGCCAACATGCCTATCCAGCGCTTCGGCAGCACGCTGGTATCCAGAGGACAGTTTGCCGCCTATATGCAGCTGCTCAAGGATGCTTTCCAGCCACAGAATCTCGACACCGTCATGTGCCGCAGCCTGCTCAGCGTGGACTGGCAGGGTTACCTGTACGATTGCGACTTCAACCAGATGCTGGATTTGCCGCTGGCGATCCCTGAGCGGCCGCGCCCGCACCTTCGCGACCTGCACGCCGACGCGCTGCGCGGCAATCCCATCGTGGTTTGCGACCACTGTTACGGGTGTACCGCGGGGCAGGGCAGCAGTTGCGGGGGAGCGCTGGAGTAGACATGCAGCGCCTGTCCATCATCATTCCCGCCCTGAACGAGTGCGCCGCCATCGGCCCGACCCTGGCGTGCCTGCAGGCAGCCCGCGGGCGCGGACACGAAGTGATCGTGGTCGACGGCGGCAGTAGTGACGGCACGCCCGCGCAGTGCGCGGGGCGCGTGGATCGGCTGCTGGTCGCCGCCCGCGGCCGGGCCAGGCAGATGAACGCCGGCGCGGCGCGGGCGAAAGGCGACGTCCTGTTGTTCCTGCACGCCGACACCCTGGCGCCGGATGACCTCGACCGGCTGATCGCCGCGGCGCTGGCGCATGGACCGGGCTGGGGACACTTCGATGTGCGCCTCTCGGGGCGCCGGCCACTGTTGCGCCTGGTGGAACGGCTGATGAATCTGCGTTCGCGACTCTCGGGTATTGCCACCGGCGACCAGGGTATGTTCGTGACGCGCGACTGGTTCGTGACCCTGGACGGGTTTCCCGACCTGCCGTTGATGGAAGACATCGTCTTCAGCAAGCGGCTGAAGCGCCTGGGCCGCCCGCAGTGCCTGGAAAGCCGGCTGTTGACGTCCAGCCGTCGCTGGGAAAGCCGCGGCGTCCTGCGCACCGTGGTAAAAATGTGGTGGCTGCGGGCGGCGTTTTTCCTCGGCGTGCCCGCCACCCGGCTCGCGAGGCTGTATGATTGACGCGCCGAACTGGCTGTACCCGGCGTCACGGATCCTGGTGTTTGCGAAGGCTCCCAGGGCCGGACAGGTAAAAACACGCCTGGCAAAGGCCATCGGCGCCGAGGAAGCGGCGCGCGTCTACGGCGAGTGGCTGCAGGATGCGGTTGTGCGGCTCCACCGGGCACGCGTGGCGCCGATCGAGCTGTGGGTCACCCCGGACACCCGGCACCCGCTGTTCCAGCGGTTGGTCGACACGACCGGTATCGAGCTGCACACCCAGCCGAAAGGCGATCTCGGTCAGCGCATGCACCAGGTGATGCTGCACGCGCTGGCGTGCTGCGAAAGCGCCGTGCTCATCGGCAGCGACTGCCCGGTGATGCAACCCGACTATGTACAGCGCGCGCTGGCGGTCATGGAGGCAGGCGTCGATACGGTGCTCGGCCCGGCCGAAGACGGTGGCTACGTGCTGCTCGGTCTGCGCAAGCTGGTCGCGGGTTTGTTCGCCGACATACCCTGGAGCACCGGGCACGTGTTGCAGGCTACCCGCGGCCAACTGCGCGCTGTGCGCCGCAACAGCTGGGCGGAACTGGAGACGCTGTGGGATATCGACAGAGTCGAGGACTACGAACGCTGGCGGGCGCTGCAGAGGGCTGTGTCCGCTGAACAACGCAAACAACACAACGAAACCGGCGAAGAGGTCAGGGTATCATGAGGCAAGAGCAAGCCGACAAGGTGCGCCAGCAGGTGCGCGAGTCCTACAGTGCAGTGGCCGAAGCCGGTGACAGCGGCGGGTGTTGCGGGGAGGTCTCGAGCTGTTGCGGCGTTTCCGACGAGGTGCGGATCAATCAACTGGTGTCCAGTCGCGTGGGTTACAGTCAGGCTGATGTCGAGAACGTGCCGCAGGGCGCCGACATGGGCCTGGGTTGCGGCAACCCGCGGGCCATCGCCAGCCTGCGGCCCGGCGACGTGGTGCTCGACCTGGGCAGCGGCGGCGGTTTCGATGCCTTTCTCGCGGCGCGGGAAGTGGGCGCCGACGGACGGGTTATCGGTGTCGACATGACCCCCGCCATGATCAGCAAGGCACGTCGCAATGCCGGCGAGGCGAGTTTTGACAATGTCGAGTTTCGCCTGGGCGAGATCGAATATCTGCCGGTGGCCGACGCCAGCGTGGACGTAATTATTTCCAACTGCGTTATCAATCTGTCCCCCGAAAAGGAACGCGTGTTCCGCGAAAGTTTCCGGGTGCTGAAGCAGGGCGGCCGGTTGGCGATCTCCGACGTGGTCGCCAGCGCCGAGTTCCCCGATGACATAAGAAACGACCCCTATCTGCATTCGGCCTGCGTGGCCGGCGCCTCCCGGGTCGAAGAGCTCGAGGCGGTGTTGGCCGGCTGCGGCTTCACCGACATCCGCATCCGCCCCAAGGACGAGTCCCGCGAGTTCATCCGCGACTGGGCGCCGGGCCGCGGTGTCGAGGAGTATGTGGTTTCGGCGACGATCGAAGCGGTGAAGCCCTGAGCGGGCCTGACGCCTGATGTCCGCCACGAACCTTCGGCGTCTGCTTGCGGTTGTGCTGTTGTTGCTGCTGGTTGCCTCCACGGCTTACTGGTTCTACCGGCGCGACACCGGTACCTCTGCGGACACCTTGCAGGTGTATGGCAATGTTGACGTACGCGAAGTCGACCTGGCATTCAACAACAGCGAGCATATCGCAACGCTGCTGGTCGAGGAGGGCGACGCGGTAAAGAAAGGTCAGCTGCTTGCGACCCTGCACCGCGAACGCCTGGAGGCCTCGCTGGCGGCGGCCAGGGCCAGCGCGGCATCGCAGCAGGCGGTGCTGGCGCGGCTCGAAGCGGGCAGCCGGCCCGAGGAGATCCGTCAGGCCCGCGCCGATCTCAAGGCCGCGCAGGCCAAGGAGGTTGACGCCAGCCTCACCTACCGGCGCACGCTCAAACTGGTCGCTGAGAAGGCTGCTTCGCAACAGGCGGTCGACGACGCCAGGGCGGCACTGGATTCCGCGCGGGCAAACGTCAAAGTCGCCGAAGAAGCGCTGGCACTGGCGCTGGCGGGGCCACGGATCGAGGACATCGCGGAAGCCCGCGCACGACTCGAAGCCGAGCAGGCAAATCTGGCGCTGGCCGGCGAGGTCCTCAAGGATACCAGTCTCTACGCGCCCGCCGACGGTGTGATTCGCAATCGCCTGCTGGAAGTCGGCGACATGGCGTCGCCGCAGAAAGCAGTGTTCACCATGGCGTTGACCGAGCCGGTCTGGGTACGCGCCTACGTACCGGAAACCATGCTGGGCAGAATCGCGCCGGGCATGGCGGCGACCGTTACCACCGACAGCTTCCCCGGCAAGCAATACCGCGGCTGGATAGGATTCATTTCACCTACGGCTGAATTCACGCCCAAGAATGTGGAAACGCCGGATCTGCGTACCCGGCTGGTGTACCAGGTGCGGGTGTACGTGTGTAACCCCGAGAACGAGCTGCGTCTGGGCATGCCGGCAACCGTCAGCGTGGATATCAGTGAGTCTCCCGCCCGACACACACTTCAGAGCCTGGACTGCGCGGACTGAGGCCGATGACTGAGCGGGACGAGCAGCCCGTACTGCGCCTGCAAGGGGTCAGCAAGCGTTTCCGTACCGGTCGGCAGCAGCTGGTCAGCGCCCTCGACGGCGTCGACCTGGCGGTGAGTGCGGGTCGGGTCACCGGTCTGATCGGCCCCGACGGCGCCGGTAAAACCACGTTGATGCGGCTTGGCGCCGGCCTGTTGCTTCCCGACGAGGGAAAGGTCTCGGTGCTGGCGTTCGACAGTGCGCGCGAGCAGCTGCAGGTGCAATCCTCGGTCGGCTATATGCCGCAGCGATTCGGTCTGTACGAGGACCTGAGCGTGCAGGAGAACCTGGACCTGTACGCCGACCTGCAGGCAGTGGAAAAACCGGCGCGCCCCGAGCGCTACCGCGAACTCATGCATATGACCGGGCTGGCGCCGTTTACCCGGCGGCTCGCCGGCCGCCTCTCGGGTGGCATGAAACAGAAGCTGGGGCTGGCCTGTGCGCTGTTGCGACCGCCGCGGCTGCTGCTGCTCGACGAACCGACCGTGGGCGTTGACCCGGTGTCGCGGCGTGAACTGTGGAGCATCGTCTACCGCCAGGTCGAACAACTCGGCATGAGCGTGTTATTGAGCACCGCCTACCTTGACGAAGCCGACCGCTGTGACGAGGTGATCATGCTGCACAACGGCCAGCTGCTCGGACAGGGGCCGCCGCGCAGTTTCAGCGAACCCATGCGCGGAAGGGTATTCCGCGTCGAGGCCAGCGGTCTCAGCAAGCGCCAGCTGCAGGCGCGCCTGCACGTCACGGCCGGGGTGATCGACAGCATCGTCGAGGGCGAACACGCGCGTTGCATCACCGACGGGGCGCCGGCCGAGCGCCTGGCCGGGACTTTCGCGGAAAAAGACGGCGTGCGCTTCACGGCGGTCGAGCCGGTGTTCGAAGATGCCTTCATGGCCAGGCTGTATGTACCGCACGCACAGCCCGTCGATCCGCCGGTGCAGGCCCGGAAGCCGCCGCCGCTGACCGAACGGCCCACGGTCATCGAAGTCAGCCAGCTGAAAAAAAAATTCGGCGACTTCTATGCCGTCAGGGGCGTGAGCTTCAATGCCCGCGAGGGGGAAATATTCGGCCTGCTGGGGGCCAACGGTGCGGGCAAGTCGACGACTTTCCGTATGTTGTGCGGTCTGCTGCCGGTCACCGAGGGCGAGGTGCGCGTGGCGGGTCTGGACCTGCGCCGGGCCGCGGCGCGTGCCCGCGGGCGGCTGGGTTACATGGCGCAGCGTTTTTCCCTGTACGAAAGCCTCACGGTGTTACAGAACCTGCAGTTCTTTGCCAGTGCCTACGGGCTCGACGGCAGCCGGCGACGCGAGCGTATCGAGTGGGCCCTGAAGGCTTTCGAGCTGGCCGATTATGCCGGTGCCGACAGCGGCACACTGCCGCTTGGCTACAAGCAGCGCCTGGCAATGGCTGCCGCCGTCCTGCACCAGCCGGATATCCTGTTTCTCGACGAACCGACCTCCGGGGTGGATCCGCTGGCACGGCGTGAGTTCTGGCGGCGCATCAACGGCCTGGCCGAGCAGGGCGTGACGGTGCTGGTGACCACACACTTCATGGCCGAGGCCAACTATTGCGATCGGGTGGTCATCATGGCCGACGGCGAAGTGCTCGCGGCGGGCACGCCCGCGGAGCTGAAGGCCGCCCACCGCAGCGCCTCGCTGCCGGAGCCCAGCATGGAAGATGCCTTTATCGGGCTCATCGAGGCGCACGCGGCCGGCAAGGAGTCAGCGGCATGACGCCGGCGGCCGCGCGGCGCATGCGCCTTGTCGGGATGTTGCGCAAGGAGAGCCTGCAGATCATCCGCGACCCGTCCAGCATTGCCATTGCGTTCGTCATGCCGGTGGTGCTGCTGCTGTTATTCGGCTACGGGGTGTCGCTGGATGCCCGCGATATTCCTCTGGCCATCGTCGTCGAACAACCCGATGCCAATACCGCCAGCCTGTCCGGGGCGTTCCAGCGCTCCCATTATTTCCGTCCCACCTCCTACCGGACGATTCAGGCCGCGCAACAGGCGCTGGACGAACACGCCGTGTCGGCGATTGTGTGGATGCGCAGTGATTTCAGCCGCCGGCTGCTGGGTGCCAGAAGCGCGGATATCGGTGTGATTGTCGATGGTGTAGACGCCAACCAGGCGCGCATTACCGAAGGCTATCTGCAAGGCGTCTGGCAGACCTGGCTGGTGGACTACCTGCGCGGACAGGGGGTGTCCGAGCTGGCCGCGGTCAGCCTGGAGCCGAGGATCTGGTTCAACGCGGCAGTCAGGAGTCGCGATTTCCTGGTGCCCGGGCTGATCGCGGTCATCATGACCCTGATCGGCGCCATGCTGACCTCGATGGTCGTGGCCAGGGAATGGGAACGCGGCACCATGGAGGCGCTGATGGTGACCCCGATCCGCATCGGGGAAATGGCGTTCGGCAAGCTGCTGCCCTATTTCATTCTCGGTATGGGCGGCATGCTGCTCAGCGTGATCATGGCCCTGTACGTGTTCGACGTGCCACTGCGGGGTTCCTTCTGGGTGCTGCTGCTGGCCTCGGCACTGTTCATGATGGTCGCACTGGGGATGGGGCTGCTGATCTCGGTGGTGGCCAGGAGCCAGTTCGTTGCCGGCCAGTTGTCGATTGTCGCGACCTTCCTGCCGGCATTCATATTGTCCGGGTTTATTTTCGAAATCGGTTCCATGCCGCAGGCGATTCAGGTCATCACGCACGTGATTCCCGCGCGCTACTTCGTGGCGATACTGCACAGCGTGTTTCTGGCCGGCGATATCTGGCCAATCATCCTGGCCAACAGCGCCGCGTTGCTGCTCATGG
>JASFNS010000102.1:0-6797 GCA_050116915.1 Thiogranum sp.
CCGTACTTGGTATGATCGGTGCTCCAATCCATTGTCGCACAAAGGCCTTGAATGAACATAAAGAAAACCCGGTACAAAACGTCCGGAAAAACCACCCCGAAACAGAAAGCCAAAAAACCACGCAAGGCCGACACTGCCGACAAACACGCCCTTTACGAACAGTCGGTGCAGTCCACCGAGTTCGAATACGAGTTCATCGATGACAACTTCAAGCGTATTCGCGGGCGCAAGGCGCGCCGGCTGCGCGAGGATTTCTGCGGTACCGCGCAGATGTGTTGCGAGTGGGTACGCGGCCGCAAGAGCAATCACGCTGTCGGTGTCGACCTGGATCCGGAGGTGTTGCAGTGGGCTCGCGAGCACAATGTCGCCGCGTTGAAGCCCGAGGAGCAGGCGCGTGTGACCCTGCTGCAGGAGGATGTCCTGGCGGTAAGGACCGATCCCGTGGACATCGTTCTGGCGATGAATTTCAGCTGGCAGATATTCGAGGAGCGCGCTGTGCTGCGCAACTATTTTGCGTCTGTACGCGACAGTCTCGGCGACGACGGCATCCTGTTCATGGACAGTTTCGGCGGCTACGACGCCTACCGGGAAATCGAGGAAAAGACCCGGCACAAGGGTTTTACCTATGTCTGGGAGCAGGCCAGTTTCGACCCCATTTCGGGCCACATGGTGTGTCACATCCATTTCCACTTCAACGACGGCTCCAAGCTGAAAAACGCCTTTACCTACGAGTGGCGCCTTTACAGCCTGCCGGAAATCCGCGAAATCCTGCTCGAGGCGGGTTTTGCCAACGTGACGTTCTACTGGCAGGGCTGGGACGAAGACGACGAGCCCGATGGCAACTTCCAGCCAGCGACCAAGGGCGAGGCGGATCCTGGCTGGATCTGCATGATCAGCGCCGAAAAATAGCCAGTATCAGATAATCTCCGGAAATCAACAGCTAAGCTTCCGCCGCACGACGCTGGAGGCTATTGACAGACCGACTGGTATGGACTATAAAGTAAACGTTCACTAACTTAAGTGAGGTGCTGCCATGTTGAACATAGATCTGGAAATCGATGCTCGCGGCCTTAACTGTCCTTTGCCTATCCTGCGCACCCGCAAGGGCATCAACACGCTGGCCAGTGGACAGGTGGTGAAAATCATCGCCACCGATCCCGGTTCGGTGAAAGACCTCGAAGCCTTCTGCAAGCAGACCGGTAATGAAATGCTCGAGTCGAGTCAGCAGAACGGCGAATACCACTTCAACATCCGCAAGGGTTGATCACAGGGTGGCCGACCCGGGCTGTCGGCCCGGGTCGGCCCGCAGCTGCCGCGGGTGGGGCATGACCAAACGTCTCAAGGCTTCCGAGCGCCGGGCCACCATTCTCGCCGTGGCGAAGGTGTTGTTTTCGGACAAGGGCTATCACGGGGTGTCGGTCGATGACATCGCCCGCAGGCTGGGTGTCAGCCCGGCAATCCTGTACCGTCACTTTGTCTCCAAGGAGGCCTTGTACGAAGCGGTGCTGAACGAGATCGCGTGCCGACGCGAGAGTTACGTGGAGGCGGTGGTCAACAGCGACGGCAGCTTTGACGATGTGCTGAGGAAAATCACCCGCATCTACGTCGACAGCGTTTCCCGCGACCCGGATTACCTGCGCATGGAACTGCAGAGTGCGCTCGAAGGCAGCGATGCCACCCGCCAGTTCTTCGATAACCGCTGGAAGCCTTTCACCGACTACGTCGAGTTCGGTCTCGCCGAGCTGATCGCCCAGAAACGCGTGCCTGTTGTCAATGCTACGGTTGCCGCGCTGGCCTTCCAGGGCATGATCCGCGAAGCGCTGTATGCGAAGTGCATCTACAGGTCGCCGCGGTATCACAATATTGAGCTGCCCGAGCTGTGCGATCAGCTGGTCAGCCTGTTCCTGGCCGCCGTCGGTTACACGGGGTAAGCGCTGCGCGGCAACCGCTCAGCGCGTTGTGTGTACTATCCGGTATTCGCCTGCCGGCGTGTCACCGAGCGACCATTCGCCCACCCGGTGACGGATCAGGCGCAGCGTCGGATAACCGATGTGCGCAGTCATGCGGCGCAGCTGGCGGTTGCGGCCTTCACTGATGGTGATATCCAGCCAGCTGGTGGGGATCTGCTTGCGTTCGCGGATCGGCGGCACGCGGTCCCGCACCGCAGGTGTTTCAATGCGCGCGACTTTCGCCGGGCGTGTCATGCCGTCTTTCAGCGGCACGCCTTTGCGCAGCCTGTCGAGATCCTGCTCCGAGGGCACGCCTTCGACCTGTACCCAGTAGTGCTTCTGCTTGCTGTGCTTCGGATTGGCAATGCGTTGTTGCAGTCTGCCGTCGTCGGTGAGCACCAGCAGTCCTTCGCTGTCATAGTCCAGGCGCCCGGCGCAATATACCCCCGGAATGTCGATATAGTCCGCAAGCGTCGCCTTGTCGCTGTCGGTGGTGAACTGCGACAGCACGCGAAACGGTTTGTTGAACAGCAGGATCACGCAACACGCTCCGGGGTGCGCAGGCAGCGCGGCTGGCCCGGCTCGCTCACCGCTTGAACAGCAATTCGGCAACTTCGCTGTAGCGGGCGGCGTAGTGTACCGTCACGCCGGTGCGGATGTACTCGGGGATCTCTTCGAAGTCGCCCTTGTTCGCTGCCGGCAGGATCAGCTGCTTGATGCCGGCGCGGCGCGCGGCAATGACTTTTTCGCGAATGCCGCCTACCGGGAGTACCTGACCGGTCAGGGTCAGTTCGCCGGTCATGGCCATATTACGCACCGGCTTGCGGCGTTTCGCCAGCGACAGCAGGGCGCTGGCCATGGTAATCCCGGCGCTGGGTCCATCCTTGGGCGTGGCCCCCGCGGGCACGTGCAGGTGCACCAGGGAGTTCTCGAAGAAATCCGGCGACGCGCCCCAGCGCGAAGCATTGGCAAGAATGTAGCTGTAGGCGATTTCGGCGGATTCTTTCATCACCTCGCCGAGCTGGCCGGTCAGCTTGAATCCGCGGCTGAAACTGTGGATGCGCGTGGCTTCGATACTGAGCGTGGCGCCCCCCATGGCGGTCCACGCCAGGCCCGTGATCAGGCCCACGCCCGTCAGCGGCTTGTCCCGGGTAAATACCGGTTTGCCCAGGTAGTCTTCCACGTCGCCGGGGCGTACGTGTATGGGTTGTTTTTCACCGTGCAGGATTTTGACCACGGCCTTCCGGGCGATCTGGCCAAGGTATTTTTCCAGCCGGCGCACACCCGCTTCGCGCGCATATTGCTCGACAATTTTCCGCAGTGCCGCCTTGTCGATACGCAGTTGCCCGCGCTTGCGCAGGCCGTTGCGCTCCAGTTGCCGCGGCAACAGGTGGTTGCGGGCAATGTCGAGCTTCTCGCTGGCAAGATAGCCCGACAGCTGGATGACTTCCATGCGGTCCAGCAGCGGCGCGGGGATGGTGTCCAGCTGGTTGGCCGTACAGATGAACAGCGCCCTGGATAAATCGAAGGGAACGTCGAGGTAGTGATCGAGAAAATCGCTGTTCTGCTCCGGGTCCAGTACTTCGAGCAATGCCGAGGCCGGGTCTCCCTGGTAGGAAGCGCCGACCTTGTCGATTTCGTCCAGCATGATAACCGGGTTGGCCGACTGGGTATCCTTGAACGCCTGGATGAACTTGCCGGGCATCGCGCCGACGTAGGTGCGCCGGTGACCCTTGATCTCGGCCTCGTCGCGCATGCCGCCGAGCGAAAAGCGGAAGAACTTGCGGCCCAGCGAGCGGGCGATGGAACGGCCCAGCGAGGTCTTGCCCACACCGGGCGGCCCGACGAACAGGATAATCGAGCCGGAAACTTCGCCTTTCAGGATGCCGACCCCGATGAATTCCAGGATGCGTTGCTTGATGTCCTCGAGACCGTCGTGGTCCTCGTCCAGAATCTGCTTGGCGCGCTTCAGGTCGAGCTGGTCTTCAGTATATTTCCCCCACGGCAACTGCGTCAGCCAGTCGAGATAGTTGCGGGTGGTGGCGTACTCGGGTGAACCGGTCTCCAGTACCGAGAATTTCTGCATTTCCTCGTCGATGCGTTTTTTCGCCGCCTCGGGCAGCTGCAGCGCCTCGATACGTTCCCGGAACTTGTCGGCCTCCGCGGTGCGGTCGTCCTTGGAGATCCCCAGTTCCTTCTGGATGACTTTCAGCTGCTCGCGGAGGATGTGCTCGCGCTGGTGCTGCTGCATTTCCGATTCGACCTGCTTGCGTATGTGCGCCTGCGCCTTGGCGATCTCCAGCTCCTTGTTGATGAGCACGTGCACGCGTTCCAGGCGCGTCAGCAGGTCGACAGCTTCCAGCACTTCCTGCTGCTCCTCCTTGCCCGAGGTGGTGAGGCTGGCGGCGAAATCGGCAAGGTGCGACGGGTCGTTGGGGTGGAAGTTGTCGAGGAACAGTTTGAATTCTTCGCCGTACAGGGGGTTCAGCGGCACCAGTTCCTTGATGGTATTGATCACCGCGACCGCATAGGCCTTGATCTCCGCCATCTCTTCGTAGCGCTCTTCGGGGAAATATTCCACCCGCGCGGTAAACGGGTTGTCCAGGCTGAGCCACTCGGCAACGCGAAAGCGCTGCAGACCCTCGAGCAGTACCTGCATGCGGCCGTCCACCCGGGCGACACGATGAATGCGGCAGGCCGTGCCCATGCGAAAGAAATCTTTGACGCCGGCCTGTTCGGCGCGGTCGCTTCTGACCAGCATCAGGCCGATAATGTTGTTGGCATTTTCCTGGGCCGCCCTGATAGTGTCCTCCCAGGCGCCCGGCTCCACCAGCAAAGGGATCGCCTGGCCCGGAAAGAACGGTCGTTCCGCCTGGGGCAGGATCGGAATGGCTCCAGGCAGAACATCTCTGGCGCGCACCAGTTCACTCTGGGAGGACGAGGTGTTTTCAGTGTCCGGCTGATCGATATCCATACGTGCGCCTTGTTGGTGGTTGTAGCCTGCCTAGATGGGGGGACATGCTAGCGATTTCAATCCACATTAGAAACTGTTGAAAAACTAATCATGGTTATCCACAGCTTCTGTGGATAACTGTGTGGATGAAGTGGGTGAAATGCGTCGGAATGCCTAAAAACGCTGCTTTGCTGTTAAATCGATCATTTTTGCAGCAAATTGAATAATTATTTATTTAATAACAAGTTAGAGCGACAAATTAGACCTGGCGTCAAGCAGCAAACAGTTTGCTCAGTCTTTTCCTTACAGTTCTGTTACACCTGTGCATAAGCAATTCGGGGGTGGACAAACTCCGGTGGAAAATGTCAAGAGGGTAAATATAGAAATCTTGTCGTTCGTGCAGTGTTTTTGGCCGGATTGAAGGCGCCCGGACTCGCCGAAGCCGCCCATGCGCAAGCCTGGTATGGCACAGCACGTCGGCAATTGCCGGGCGCACCGTCCATGTCGCCGGTGCGGGCATGCGGCGTCGGTGCGCGCGGCTGGCGGATGCTCGTTATTAATGCAAATGGTCGTTCAATAAAACCACCAGGCCGGTGGTGACAACCGCGGACAGCAGGGTTAGCAGCCACTTGAGGCTGTCATGGTTGCGCCGCGCTTTCGGGTCGGTTTCCCGCGCAGATGGCAAGTTGGGCATTGATGGCACCTCTTGGTTCTTGTGTTATACCCGCGTGGTCTGGGCGGACAAGACGTGAGTCTAGTCGGCTTTGCCGGCCACGCAACCCGGGGGCCTGTGTTGTTTGCCAGGTCGATGCACAAATTTCTCCGCCCGGAGTGATCGAGGCCAACGAATCTTTGTTAGAGTTGGCGGTCTGGATTCAAGTGCACTGTGACGAAACAAGGAAAATGCAAACGTGACCAAACGCCTGATCCTGGTGACCCTGCTCCTGGTTGTGATATTCGGGGGTATTTTCGGCTGGAAGTATTACAGCGGTATGCGCATGGCCGCGATGATGTCTGCGCCGCCACCGCCGGCCGTGGTGGCGTCTGCCAAGGTCAGGGTGGAGAGCTGGCAGCCTTACCTGCATGCGGTCGGTTCGGTGACCGCGATACAGGGCATCGATGTGACTACCGAGGTGGCCGGCAAGGTCAGCGAGATTCTTGCCACCTCGGGACAGAGTGTGAAAGCCGGCGACCTGTTGCTGCGCCTGGATGACAGCGTCGATGAGGCCGACTTGAAGGGGCTCATCGCCCAGCGCAAACTCGCCCAGCTGCAATTCGAGCGCAACAGTAAACTGCTCAAGGACAAGTCGGTGTCGCGCTCCGACTATGACCAGGCGCGCGCCAGCCTCGACAGCGCCGAGGCGGCGGTTGACGCCAAGCAGGCGCTCATCCACAAGAAAGCCATCAGGGCGCCGTTCAGCGGGCAGCTCGGCATCGCCGATATCAACCTGGGACAGTACCTGTCGCCCGGCGATGCGATTGTGCCGCTGCAGGCTCTCGACCCGGTCTACGTGGATTACAGCCTGCCGGAACGCCACCTGCCGGATGTCCGGGTAGGACAGGCCGTGGAGGTCGAAGTGCAGGCGCGGCCGGGACGCCGCTTCAAGGGGGTTATCAGCGCCATCAACCCGGGCATCGACCGCGGTACCCGCAGTCTGCGTCTGCGCGCCACCCTGGACAACCCCGACTGGTTGTTGCGACCGGGCATGTTCGCCGAAGTCAGTACCGTATTGCCGTTGCGCGACGATATTCTCACGCTGCCGCGCACCGCCGTGACCTACAACCCGTATGGCGAGTCGGTGTTCGTTATTCAGAAACAGGATGGTGCTCTGGTGGTGCAGAATCGTCCGGTGAAAACCGGTGAAGTGCGCAACGGGCGGGTTGAGATCACCGAG
>JASFNS010000103.1:0-6783 GCA_050116915.1 Thiogranum sp.
GGGACCTTGTTCCTATCAATGCGCTCTCGGCAATGCATCTCGAAGAGATCTCCAGAAAGGCTGTTATCGAAGAGGTACGTTCCGGTACCTATGTGTTCAAAATAGGTGATCGCGATGCTCAGACCGTGTATTTGCTGGACGGGGAGGTAGAGCTTGTCGACGAACGCCGGAATATTGTCGACACGGTAACTGCGGGGACAGAAGCCGCTTTCCACCCCCTCGCGCACCAGCAGCCGCGACAACTCGGGGCGCGCGCGGCGGGAAAAGTAACCGTTGCACGCGTCGATTCCAGTCTGCTGGACGTGTTGCTGACCTGGGATGAATCCGCAGGCTACGATGTCGTCGAAATCGACGCCGAGGACGACGACGACTGGATGACTCGCATGCTGCAGTCACAGGCCTTTCTGCAACTGCCCCCATCGAATATCCACCAGCTGTTGATGCGCCTGGAGGCCATCGATGCCGATGCCGGCGAGGTCATTGTCCGACAGGGCGACGAAGGCGATTATTTCTACATCGTGAAAAGCGGCCGTCTGGCCGTGACCCGCAAAGCTTCCCCGACCAGCAAAGAGGTGTTGCTCGCAGAGCTCGGTGAGGGCGCTTGTTTTGGCGAAGAGGCGCTGGTATCAGAGGCGAAGCGCAATGCGTCGGTAGTCATGCTCACCGAAGGATCGTTGATGCGGTTGTCGAAGGACGACTTCAACGAACTGCTGTGCGCCTCGCTGGTGCACGAAACGGACTTTGAGGGGGCGCAGACACTGGTTTCCAAGGGCGCCAAATGGCTGGATGTGCGGCTGCCCGGCGAGTTCGAGAACCAGGCCATCAAAGGCAGCGTCAACCTGCCGCTGTCGGCGTTGCGCGAACAGTGTTCCGAAATGGATCGCAGTACTGACTATATCGTCTGCTGCGATACCGGCCGCCGCAGCGCCGCCGGAGCATTCGTCCTGAGTCAGCGTGGTTTCAACGTATACACGCTGAAAAACGGACTGATGGGCGTGCCAGCCGAGGAACTCGTCTCCAGACTTCGCGGTGAGACGGCCGCGTCTTCCAAGGACGCCGACATCCTCCCGTTCGAGGCCGAAAACCGAGCGGATGGCCCAGCCGCGGCACACGGCGCCGGCCGGCACCGTCAGGATACGCCAGCGGATACCGCGCTGATTGACAGGATCGCAGTGGCGGAAAGTGACAAACTCGCGCTGCAGCAGCAGTTGGAGCAGCTGCAGGTTCAGGTCGCCGGTGCGGAAGACCGCGCGAAAACAGCCGAAGCCGCCCAGCAAGAACACCAGTCGCGCCTGGAGGTGCTCAAGCAGGAAGTCGACAGTATCGGCACCCAGCTCGCCGAGCGTGACCGCCAGTTCGAGCGGCGCAATGTCGCTGCCGAACAGGAGAAAAAGCGTCTTGAGGACGAACTGGCTGAGGCCAGGGAGGGTCTCGAGGCCGGTCGCAAGCGCCTGGAAACGGCCGACAGCGAAAGGAGTGTCGTTCAGGAGGAATTGACGCGCCTGCAGCAGACGCTGTCGCAAATCGAGGCGTCGGCAGAGGGCCGCGATGACGCCCTGCGCCAGGAGCTCGAGCGAATGGCGGAGCATCTGAAAACCGAGCAGCAGCGCTATGAGAAGCAGACGCGCGATCTTGAGGATGAACTCGGGCGGCTGCGCAACGATTACCAGCAACTGGGTCAGCGTACCAGCGCCGTTGCCGGAGAACGGGACGCGGCAACCCGGGAACTGAAGGAGGTCAGGCAGCAGCTTGACACCCTGCAGGAGCAGCTCAACAGCGGCCAGAGCGAAAGCCGCGAGACCCTGGAGAGATTGCAGCAGAGTCTGAGTGAACGTGAACAGGCGTTTGCGGCCGAGCAGGCCGAAGCCCAGCGGCTGAGGGCGCGGCTCGAAGAAGTCGAAGCCGACTACCGGAAAATCGAGCAACAGATGAACACCGTCGCCGAGCAGGAGGCGGGCCTGGAGTCGCAGGCATCCGAGTTGCAGGCGCGCCTGGACGAATCGGCGCGAGAGCGCGAGGAACTTGAGGTCTCCCTGCAGGGTGCGAACCTGCAGGTGGAAACGTTGCAGCGGGAATTGCAGGAAGCCCGGGACCAGGCCGGGGAGCAGTTGCAGCAGCAACGTTCCGACGCCGCCGGCGAGGTCCAGCAGCTGAGCGGGCAAATCGCAGACTTGCAGCATCAGCTCGAACAGACCAGCGGCGAGATCGGCGCCGAGCGGGACGCGTTAGCGCAACGTGTCGAACAGCTGCAGCAGGAACTCGAGACAGGACAGCAGGAGCGGGCACAACTGGAGCAGGCGCGGGATGCAGCCGGAAGCGAAAAGGAGGCGCTTGCAGAGCAGCTGCAGACCCTGCAGCAGGCGCTCGAAGAACAGCAGCAACAGAGAGAGGCGGGTCAGGCGGAGCGCGAAGCGCTCGAGCGGCAATTCGCCGAAGCCCAGGCGCAGATCAGCGAGCAAGCCGAGCACGAACGGCAGCTCCAGGAGCAGTTGCAGACGCTCGGTAGGCAGCAGGAGGAACACAGCGCCGGGCTTGCATCGTCCGAATCCGAGCTCACCCAGCTGAGAGAAAAGCATGCGGACGCCGAGCGTCGCAACCACGAGCTGGAAACCCAGCTGGCATCGCTGGCTCAGGAACACAAGTCGGACCTGGCCAGTGCCCGCGAGGCCATCAGCCGCGCACAGACTGAAACCGAAAACGTGCAGCGTGAACAGACGCGTCTGATGGCGTCACTGCGCAAGGCGGAACGCAATCTTGAGCACGAGCGTCACGACCACGAATCAGAAGTGTACCGCCTGCGCAAGCAGCTCAAGGACGCGGCGGGCGAATCCAACGCCGGCCTTGCGGCTGAAATGGAGGCCTTGCAGAGCAAGCTGAAGGAAGACAGCCGGGCCCGGGACGATCTGGAGATTAAACTCGGCGAGCGCAGTGCGCAGCTCGAGGATGTCCAGGCCGAATTGGAAAGATTCAAGGTGCAACTGCAACACGCCCAGGAAAGCGCGCGCCAGGCCGAGCAGCAGTTGCTGGAAAGCAACCAGGCGGCCAACGAAGAGATGGCCGTGCGTATGGAGGCCGAGGAAAAGGCCCAGCAGGGCTTGCGCGCTGAACTCGCGGAGGTTATAGCCGAACGTAATCGTTCCCGTGAGCAGCTCACTGTCAAGACGCAGGAGCTCGACGAATTGCGCGCGGCTCTGGAATCGGCGCAGCAGGCGGAGGCTGCCCGGCAACAGGACGGGCGGGAAGCGCTGCAACAGCTGCAGCGTGAGCGTGACGAGGCGCTTGAAAGGCTCGCCGAGCTTCAGCAGCAGGTCGACCAGTTGCGCGCCGAGGCCGAGGTTACGCGGGGCCTGGTTGACATGCAGTCGCCGGCAGGTGTCGACGCCGCTCTACGTGAACAGCTGGAGCAGGCGAAGAAAAACGTGGATGTCGCCGTGCGCCTGCGTTCCCAGGCGGAAGCGAAGAATGCGGAACTCCAGGCGACTATCGAAGGCCTGCATGCGCAGTTGCAGGAAGCGGGCCAGCCGCCCGCGGCGCATATCCCGTCACTGGATGAAAATGACCCGCACGCCGCGGCGCTGCTGAATCCCGCGTATCCGGACACAGACACCGAGCCGGCACAGGCGACGCTTGTCGACGATGAAGGCGACGACTCTTCCGCCGTCCCTGCGGTTGCCGCGTCGCTGGCGGCGGAGAAGCCTTCCGGTGGCGGGTTGAAGCGCCTGGTTGGCGGCCTCCTGGTCGGCGCGGTGCTGGCCGGTGGCGGGCTCTGGTGGTGGCTGCAGCAGCCGCCGGCCGTGAATCCGACAGCCGCAACCGGGACACCGGCAGACGAACCCGCCGCCGAGCCGCCGAATGAAACACACGAGCAGGCTGAGGCTGCGCATGACCGGGCTGCAGCCGCCGAGCAGTCGCAGACCACGCATGTGCCCGCGCAAATGACGCGGGGTACGGATACGACGACGTCGACCGAAGCCCGGACGGCATCCGGGCAGGCCGCTGCATCCGTAACGGATGCAGCGCCGCCTGCGCGGATCCCGGATTTCAGCAGGGGCAGCTCGACGGTCGCGGCCAGCGACGCCGACGCAGCAATGTCCACCCGCGCCGTACCCGCTGCTGCGCCGCCGGCACCCACGCGCGAACAGGCGCCGCAACACGCTGCCCCGGAAGCACCGCAAGCGACACAGACGACGCGGCCGCAACGCACCTACAGCGAACCGCTCACCGGTGGCGGCAGGGCGCCGGTGCTGGTCGAGTTCCAGGCGTCCGGCTTCGATATGGGCAGCGGCGTGAGCTCTGCCAACTTCGACGAGCGTCCGCGTCACCGGGTACAGCTCAAGGCGTTCGCCATCAGCAAACACGAGGTCACTTTTGCCGAGTACGGCCGCTTTGCCCGCGCTACCGGCCGCAGCGTGCCCGGGGACCACGGTTGGGGTCGCGGCGAACGGCCGGTGATCAATGTCCGTTGGCAGGATGCTCTCGCCTATACCCAGTGGTTGTCCGAACAGACCGGCAGCCGTTACCGCTTGCCCACCGAGGCGGAGTGGGAGTTTGCGGCAAGGTCGGGCAGTGACACGCGCTTCTGGTGGGGCAACGAAACAGGTAAGGCGCATGCCAACTGCTTTGACTGCGGCAGCGAATGGTCGGGACAGAAGACGGCGCCCGTGGGCAGCTTTTCAGCCAGTCCTTTCGGGCTTCAGGACATGGCTGGAAACGTGATGGAATGGGTGCAGGATTGCTATCAGCCGGATTACAGTTCGGCGCCCGCCGATGGCAGTGCGGTGAGCGGCGGCGACTGCAGTCGTCGCGTGGTCAGGGGTGGCGCATACGACAGTCCGTCGGAAAACCTGCGTAGTGCCAGTCGCGACGCACGCGACGCCGACACCCGGCTGGATAACCTGGGCTTCCGCGTTGTTAAGGAATAGGTTTCGCGATACCCTGATCTTTTGACCGCTCGGCGCGAAGCTTTATGGCGAAAATTCTCGCTGTAGGTATTGCAACCCTCGATATCGTCAATGAAGTCGATACCTATCCAGACGAAGATGCAGAGGTGCGTGCCCTGGCGCACAGTGTGCGGCGCGGCGGCAACGCCACCAATACGCTGGTGGTACTGAGCCAGTTGGGGCATGGCTGCGCGTGGGCCGGTGTGCTCGTCGATGAGCCGGATGCCCGAGTGGTACTGGAAGAGCTTGGCCGTTACCGTATCCGCAGCGACTACTGCCGGCGGCTCCCGCAGGGAAAATTGCCGACATCTTATATAACTGTCAGCCGTGCCAACGGCTCGCGCACCATTGTGCACTACCGCGACCTGCCGGAATACGATGCCGATTCCTTTGCCCGTATCCCGCTCGAGGAGTTCGACTGGCTCCACTTCGAGGGGCGAAACCTTGTGCAGGTGTTGCGTATGCTGCGACATGTCAAGGCGCGTACGCCAACGCTGCCGGTTTCGCTGGAAGTGGAGAAGGCGCATGACGGCATAGATCGCCTTTTTCCATTCGCGGACCTGTTGTTGTTCTCCTCTGGCTTCGCCAGGCAGCGCGGGCTTGAGCCTGCCGAACTCGCTTACCAGGCGAGACGCCTGGCGCCGCGGGCCGCGGTGGTCTGCTCGCTTGGCGATCGCGGCGCGGTCGGTATCAGCGGCGATGGCGTTGTGGTCACGGCCGATGCCTGTCATCCACCGCGGGTGGTGGATACCCTGGGGGCGGGCGATACCTTCAATGCCGGCATGATCGATGCGCTGCAGCGAGGTGCGGGATTGCAGGCTGCGATGCAGTTTGCCTGTGCGCTGGCGGGTGCAAAATGTGGCCAGTCAGGCCTGCACGGTCTGGATATTCCATCGAGAAACGAGACAGGTCATGGCCAGGCAGACGTTTGAGATCTGTCATATTGACGAGATTCCACGGCGGGGAAGTCGGGGTTTCAGCGTAACGACCGCGGGCAACATCGAAGACGTCTTCCTGGTGCGTATGCCGTCCCGGGTGGTGGCTTACCGCAACAGCTGCCCGCATACCGGCGGGCCGCTCGACTGGGTGCCGGACCAGTTCCTGAACCTGGACGGCGACCTCATCCAGTGCGCCACGCACGATGCGTTGTTCAGAATCGAGGACGGTGTCTGCGTAAAGGGCCCCTGCGTGGGCCGGTCACTGACCGCGGTACCGGTGGTGATCGAAGCGCAGCAGGTATCGGTTGTTCTCGACGTGCCGGATCCGGAAAAAAGCTGAAACAAAAAAGGGGCCGAAACCGTGCAGGTTCCGGCCCCCGGGGTGTTTGCGTCTCAGTCTTCGAGTCTGTCGAGCAATTCGCCAACATCCAGGTTCGCGAAAAAACCGGGTTCGTCAGTGCGTGCGGGGCGGGTTTCCACGATTGCCAGCTGCAACTCCACCTGGGGATCGCGCCGCTGCAGGGGTGCGCCCGAGGCCGGGCAGTTCAGCTCATCGCCCAGGTACTCCGTACCACCTGCCATATCAAGAATGTAGGTCATGGCACACCTCCTTCAGGTGTTTTCGGCTGCGTCTGCAGCCTTCTCTGATGCTATCGGCGCGGGCGCGCAAACATTAACCGGCGCCCCTGTCTCTCCTGATTGCAAGTTATATGCCGCCGCGCAAACAACCGGCGCATACCCCGGTATGCGCCGCTTAACTGTGCGATTTCAGGACGTTGCGGCCTAAGGGAACGCCGGTATGGTCGGTTCGACACCGTGCATGTCTGCTTCAGGATGGTGCTTCCTGATCATTTCGGTGACATTTGCGACTTTGCTCTTCGGGACGTCCACCATCATCAGGATCT
>JASFNS010000104.1:0-6635 GCA_050116915.1 Thiogranum sp.
CAGCATTACGCACGAGGATGAGGATATTCACTCTACCGGAACCGCGGATTCGTTGAGTTTTGACTCCGCGAAAGTCGACGGCACCTACCATCTGGGCAGCCACGCCACCGCCACGCTCGCCTACTTCAACACCTGGGGCGACAACGGTGCGTATTATCCCGGTTATGTCAATGGTGACGGCGATCCGCTGAATCCAACCCCCAGCGGGACGGGTTCTTTCAACCCGGACAGCAATGGCTGGATCGCTCAGGCGGCCTATTTGCCGTGGGAGAACACCAAACTCACGGTGCAGTACACGGGTTACAACAAGCTGGACGGTTCCAGTTCCAGCAAGGATACTACCGACAACAATACCCTCTACTTCCTGGCGTGGTTCGTCTTCTAGGCGCCAGGCAGTCCATAGGGGACGAATTTGTCAGAGTCTGGCGGCCGGCCCGGTTTTTCCCGGCCGGCTGCCTTAGCGGGGGGACTGAAATGTATCGAGGCCTGTCTTGGCGCTGCGCACGAAGTCTAACGGGCGCCGTGCTGTTGCTGTTGCCGCTGTGTGTTCCTGCCCAGCAGCCGCAGGGTGGGGTTGACGATCAGGCATCTCTGCAGACCGAGGTGCATGAGCTGCGGCAGGAAATGCAGCGCCTGCAAAGACGTCTCGACAGCATCGAGGCAAGGATTACCGCCACGCCGGCGGCTGTTCGCGCGACGCCCGGGACAATGGCGCCACCGGCGGCGAGCCAGCCAGATGATAACAGCGCCGCTGCGGCGACGCTGACGCCGCAAATTGTCGAGAACTGGGATGCCCTGCGCGAGGGTATGGAGCCGCAGCGGGTGCGTACGCTGCTTGGCGCGCCGAGTCGGGATTTCAAGCTCGGTGGCCAGACTGTCTGGTATTACCATTACACCGGCGTCGGCGGCGGATCGGTTATGTTCTCACGCGGCGATGGCAAGCTTCTCTCCTGGCAGCGGCCGCCGTTTCACGCCTGGTGGTAAACGCCTGGTTCATATCGGCGGGCTTATCTTGCCCACGCCCCAGCGTTCAAAATCGTCAAAGCTGATTTTTTCGTTTTGCGTCAGGTCGACGTTGCCATGTACCCGGGCAATGGTGACGGTGCAGGTGCCGGAAACCGCGAGGTTTATGTTGTCGCCGTTGTAGCGCGGTTGCACCAACAACTGCGTGACGTCGTTTTGCTCGACAACAAAGGGGTGCTCAAGTCGCAACAGGTAGTAGTTATCGCGCATGGGGCCCGCGACGACGGCGACGCCTGAAACGCTGAGGGGGTTGTCTCCGTGGTAGTCGTAGGGCTCGTAAACTTCGAGGACATGATGCTGTATAGTCATAATTTCCAGCCCTCTAGTATGTATATTGGCAGCATGCACCAGAGACTCGGATGGTGTCAAAATCCTTACGCAGGGTATATTCATAAAATGCATTATGAATATCGTGTAAATCATTGAAAGTTGGGTTTATATAGAAGTTGATATTCAGCGATGCTAACGACCGACAGCCTCTGTGATTCCGCGCTGCAATGTCTGCGCTGCGACGATCCGGCGCGCAAGTGTCAGTTGACCGTCGGGGTGTTTACGGCGATGGCCGAGGGACGGCTGCGGATCGAATCCGATCAGCCACCGCTTGTTATCGATACGCCCGGCCGTCCGGCGCGCCCGCGACTGGTTGCCCCGAGAGATTTGCCGCGACGCAGGCCCGGGAAGGTCGAAGGTCGGGCGAGCCTGTTGCATGCGCTGGCGCATATCGAATTCAATGCCATCAACCTGGCATGGGATGCGGTGTACCGTTTTCGCGGCCTGCCGAGGGCTTTCTATGCCGACTGGGTCGGGGTGGCACGCGAAGAGGCGCTACACTTCCAGCTTCTGTGTGGATGCCTCGATAGCCTGGGGTATGCCTACGGCGATTTCGATGCGCACAACGGGCTGTGGGAAATGGCTTGCAAGACCGCACATGATCCCCTGGTGCGTATGGCACTCGTGCCGCGGGTGCTGGAGGCGCGCGGTCTGGATGTGACACCGGGGATACTCGAACGGCTGCGCAAGAGCGGCGATGCCAGGGCTGTTGAAGTGCTCGAAATCATTCTGCGCGATGAAATTGGCCATGTTGAAATCGGTACCCGCTGGTTCCGCTACCTGTGCGAAAAACGGGGTCTGGCGACCGAGGCGACTTTCGCACAGCTATTGAACGAATACATGCATGGACAGGTCAAAAAACCGTTCCACTACGCGGCACGCCAGGAGGCGGGGTTTAATGAGCTCGAAATGCGGTACCTTGAAGAACTGGCGTCTTCCGGGCGCTGACCCGGACAGGGAGCTATGCCTGTGCGCAACATGCTGATGAGACTGCTGGGCTGTGCGCTGCTGGGCCTGGTTCCCCTGGGGCCGGCGCTCGGGCAGACCGCGGCCACGGTTGTGTGGTACCAGGAACAGGAGCCCGGCATCGAAGCCTACCCGGTTCGCTACATCGTCACCCCCGGGTACATGCGGTCTGACGACGGCCGCGATGATGGTGACTTTCTGCTGTATGACCGCAAGCAGCGCAAGATCTACAGCGTGGCGAGGGACAATCGCACGGTTCTGGAGATCGACGGAAGCGCCCCCGCGCCGCAGGTACCGGACGGTCTGTCGATCAGCGTCCGGGAGCATCAGGACGAGAAAGCGCCGCTGGTGAGCGGCCGTGCGCCACTGGAACTCGAATTGGTCGCGCAAGGCCAGGTGTGCCACTCGGCTGTAGTGGTGCCGGGTTTTCTGGAGCTGGTGCGTACAGCGCTGCAGGAGTACAACCAGGCGCTCGCGGTACAGCAGCTGCGCATCCTGGATCGCACCCCGAAGGATTTTCAAACCCCGTGTTTCCTGTCGCGCTATCTGTATGCCAGTGACTTTCACTTCGCGCGCGGCATGGTGCTGGCCGACTGGAACGAAAGCGGTGACCGGCGCGAGATGACGAGCTATAAAACGGCCGTCCCCATCGACGACTCGCTGTTCGTGGTGCCGGGGGACTATCGAGTGATTTCGGCCGCAGGAAACTGAGTCAGGCCGGCAGGATCTCAAGCTCCAGTTTGTCGTGCTCGGCGATCAACACGCTGCCCTGTTCGTACCAGTCGCCGAGCACGATGCGTTCGAGCTGCCGCCCCTGGTGCTGCAGGCGGTGAACGCCGGGACGGTGGGTATGGCCGTGTATCAGCAGGCTGACATCGTGACTGCTAAAGACATCCAGAACCGCGTCCGCATTGACATCCATGATTGTCTCATCCTTGCCACGTACCGCGAGTGCACTCAGTTCGCGCGCCTGCGTGGCCAGTGAGAGGCGTTCTTCGAGTGGCAACGACAAGGCCTGTCGCTGCCATTGGGGGTCACGCAGCCGGGCGCGCAGCGCCTGGTAGTCGGCGTCGTCCGTACACAGTGAGTCACCGTGCATCAGCAGCGTCGCGCGGCCGTAGAGGTCGATGCGGGAGGGGTCCTCCAGCAGGGTGCAGCCGGTTTCCCGGGCGAAGCGCGGGCCGAGCAGGAAATCCCGGTTGCCGTGCAGCACGAAAACCGGTGTGCCGGCCCGGACACACTGCATCAGGCTGTGCTTGACCGGTACATAAGCGGGTTCCGGGTGATCGTCGCCCACCCAGGCCTCGAACAGGTCGCCGAGTATGTACAGCGCTTCGGCATGTCCCTTGATGTCTGACAGGAAACTGGTGAAGCAGCGGTTGATTGCCGGGCGCGAGGGGTGCAGGTGCAGATCGGAAATAAAGAAAGTGGGCATTGCAGCGGGGTTCGGCAGGCCGGCACCCCGGGAGATGCTCCCGGGGCCACGCGTCCCGTCAGTCGTCTACGCTGACCGACTCGATGATGACATCATCCTTGGGCACGTCCTGGTGGCCTGCGCGCATGGTGGTCGCGACCTTTTCGATATCCTTGACGACCTCGATGCCTTCCACGACCCTGCCGAACACACAGTATCCCCAGCCCTGAGCGTTGGCGGCGCTGTAGTTGAGGAAGCCGTTGTCCTTGGCATTGATGAAAAACTGTGCAGTGGCGGAGTGGGGATCTGAAGTGCGCGCCATGGCGATCGTCCCGAGTTCGTTGGTCAGGCCGTTGTCGGCCTCATTCTTGATGGGTGCACGGGTCGATTTCTGCGACATACCGGGCTCGAACCCCCCGCCCTGGATCATGAATCCGGGAATCACGCGGTGGAAAATAGTGCCGTCGTAAAAGCCCGATCGGGCGTATTCGAGGAAGTTGGCTACCGTCTCGGGGGCCTTTTCGGCATCCAGTTCGAGAACGATGGTGCCCTTGTTGGTCTGCATACGCACACTCACAGTCACGTCTCCTGTTGCGGTTTCCGGCCGGGTATAATAACGATTTCCGCGCCGCCGACCAATTTTTGTTACCATGCGCGCCGTTTCCTGCGACCATAAGCCACGATGAACGAACCCCGCGTAAAAGCCCGATTTGCGCCAAGCCCGACGGGGGAGATACACCTCGGGAACCTGCGTACCGCCCTGTTCAACTTCCTCTACGCGGCCGGCCACAACGGCGTGTTTCTGCTGCGTATCGAGGATACCGACAAGGAGCGCAGCCGTCCGGAGTTTGCGCAGGCATTGATGGACGAGCTGACATGGCTGGGCCTCAGCTGGCAGGAGGGCCCGGAGGCCGGTGGTGACCACGGGCCTTATTACCAGGCGCGGCGACTGGATATATATCGGGAATATTACGACGCGCTCGCCGCCAGCGGTGCCATCTACCCCTGTTTTTGCAGCGATACCCAACTGAAACTGGCCCGCAAAGCCCAGCGCACGGCAGGCCTGCCGCCGCGTTATCCGGGCACCTGCGCGAACCTTTCCCGGCAGGAAGTCCAGCAGAAGCTCGCTGACGGCGGCAAGCCGACCTGGCGCTTCCGCGTGCCGGCCGGCGAGCGGGTGGAGTTTGACGACCTGGTGCGGGGCGTACAGCGTTTTTCCAGCGATGACATCGGTGATTTTATTGTCCGGCGCAGTGATGGTACCCCGGCGTTCTTTTTCAGCAACGCGATCGACGATGCGCTGATGGGCGTCAGCCACGTGCTGCGCGGCGAGGATCATTTGACCAATACGCCGCGTCAGCTGATGATTCTTCGCGCGCTGGGTTTGCCGGCGCCTGTCTACGGCCACCTGTCACTGCTGGTGGGTGATGACGGCAGCCCGCTGTCCAAACGTCATGGCAGCCGCAGTGTTCGCCAGTTGCGTGAAGAGGGCTATATGCCCGGTGGCCTGCTCAACTACCTGGCCCGCCTCGGCCACAGCTACGCCAGCGACGAATTCCTTGGACTCGACCGTCTGGCTGAGGATTTTGCACTCCAGCGGCTGGGCACGGCGCCGGCTCGCTATGATGAGGCGCAGTTGCGTTACTGGCAAAAACAGGCGGTTGCGGCCGCCTCCGCACAGGCCCTGCTCGACTGGTTCAGGCACAGCGACGCCGCCCGCAGCCTGTCGTCTGACTGGACTGACGAGCGCCTTGGCGGGCTGCTCGAGGTGGTGCGCGACAACGTGGAAATGCCCGCCGATGTCAGCCAATGGCTGCAGCGTCTGTCGGTCCCGCAACTGCCGGTAGGTGAGGCCGAAGGCAGTGTCCTGACGGCGGCCGGTCGCGTTTTCTTCGAAACCGCCGTCGACGCGCTGGATGCCTCGCACGAGGATTTCCGCGAGTTCGCCAAGGCCGTGGGCGCGGCCACCGGCGCCAGGGGCAAGAGCCTGTTCATGCCTTTGCGGGTGGCGCTTACCGGTGTCACGCACGGCCCTGAAATGGGTGGCTTGTGGGCGTGGCTGGGTCCGGATATGTGCCGCGCACGCCTGCAGGCGGCGCTGGATTTTTGCCGTGGAGCCGAATCAGATGCTGAAACTGTTTAACAGCCTGTCCCGCCGCAAGGAGACCTTTGTTCCGATCGAGCCGGGCAAGGTGCGCATGTATGTCTGTGGCATGACGGTCTATGACTATTGCCACCTCGGGCACGCGCGCGTGCTGGTGGTTTTCGACGTGATCGTGAGGCATTTGCGCAGCCTGGGTTATGCCGTGACCTATGTCCGCAATATCACTGATATCGACGACAAGATCATTGCCCGGGCGCAGGAAAACAATGAAAGTATCAATGCCCTGACGCAACGGTTTATCGACGCGATGCACGAAGACGCTGATGCGCTGGGGGTGCTGCGCCCGGATGCCGAGCCGCGCGCAACCGATTCGATGGATGACATCCTCGGCATGATTCGTCGCCTGCTGGACAAGGGCTATGCCTATCAGGGCGATAACGGAGATGTCTTTTACTCGGTCAGCAGCTTCGGCAACTATGGGCAGTTGTCCGGCAAGCGCGTCGAGGAACTGCGTTCCGGGGCCCGCGTGGGCGTCGAGAGCGCCAAGCGGGACCCGCTGGACTTTGTGCTCTGGAAGGCCGCAAAGCCGGGCGAACCAAGCTGGCCATCCGAGTGGGGCGACGGGCGGCCAGGCTGGCATATTGAATGCTCGGCGATGTCGACCGAGTGTCTGGGCGCGCATTTCGATATCCACGGTGGCGGTATGGACCTGCAGTTCCCCCACCACGAAAACGAGATCGCCCAGTCCGAGGCTGCTACCGGCGAACATTTTGTCAACTATTGGGTGCATAACGGCTT
>JASFNS010000105.1:0-6630 GCA_050116915.1 Thiogranum sp.
TCCCAACGCGCCGTCAATAACCGGCACCGTCTCGGATGGACCGACCAGGCCGGCCTTTAAATGCGAGTCGCCGTTTCCATCCTGCCTGTCGTGGAGCCAGACCCCCTTGGGAATGATTTTGCGCAGAAAATTGACCACATCCGTCTGCACACTCTCATCCCAGTTTTCCTGGATCATCACCGCAGCCGTGGCGCCCTGTGCGTAGACAGTCACGATGCCATCGGCAATGCCGCTGGCGCTGACAACCCGTCTTACCTGTTCGGTAATATCAACCAGTGTCTCGCGTTTGTCAGTGGCAACGCTAATGATTTCCCGCACGTTTTTATCCAGCCCTTTGACCCGGTGCCCGTTTGAGCGGCATCGTCACGTCCTGCAAACCGTGTTCCGCCAGCGTCCCGGGGCTTATTACTTTAGTCAGCAAAATCGCTGTCATCCAGAGCGTAACGCTCGCTGAGCTGCTCACGGGTTCCCGCTCGCAGTACGGCTGCGGCAGACGGCGGGTGCCGCTCTGCGGCCATGCGTTCGGTTTCATCCTCGTACCGCCAGGCCTTCGTGAGCGGCCTGTCGCGGGCGTCCAGCCAGACGTAGTACTTCATGGGCGGCCCGTTTCCGTCGTCGACTTTTCGCCGGGCGCAGGTCTATTCCAGACGCCCGCCTTCCCTGTTTGTGCACCAGCGAGATTGCCGGCAATAACAGCAATCATTGCCCACTCCAGCTTCGCAGAAGGGCACCAGGGTACTATTCTTTGATTACGCCGACGCCCTTTTCCGGTATTTGCCGATTTTCGCTCAGAGCGCTGTTGGAAATCCACATGACCCGGATCGTACAACGCTACCAGCCAAACCCGCGTGGCCGTGATTTTGTCGTCAGCGACATTCACGGTTGTTTCGACAAGCTGCGCCAGGCACTGACCGATGTGGATTTCAACGCGGAGAGCGACCGCCTGTTTTCCGTGGGCGACCTCATCGACCGCGGTCCTCGCTCCACGGAAACACTCGACTGGCTGGCGAGACCCTGGTTTCATCCCTGCATCGGCAACCACGAGGATATGGCGCTGCAGTCGCAGCATGACAACAACGTCCTGTTCGGCTGGGTGTTCATGAACGGTGGTCAATGGTGGCTGGCGCTGGATGCCGGAACGCGCGAAAAATACCTTGCAGCATTCCGGCAGCTGCCAGTGGTCATGGAAATCGAAACCACACACGGACGCGTCGGCATCGTGCACGCGGATGTACCGGAACAATTGAGCTGGCCGGCGTTTCTCGATGCACTGGAAGCCGGCGACGCCGCTGCGCGTGAGATTGCCGTCTGGAGCCGGCGGCGCGCCGATGGCCTTGTCGCAGGCCCTGTGGAAGGGATCGACCAGGTTGTATGCGGGCACACCATCATGTCCGACCGAAGGATTTATCGCTCCACCAATGTCTGGTTTATCGACACCGGGGCATTTCTACCTGCCATCGAAGGTGGACACCTGAGCCTGCTGACGCTCGACAGCCTTTTCGACGACAGCGGCCCGACCGGCGCCGGCACGGATGACCTGTTCAGAAAGTGGTGAAGAAACCGAAGAGACCAGCCCCTCTTGTGACGCGGACCACGCCAGAGCGTCCCGAGCCGCCGGTGCCTGAGGCGCTTGCATGGCACGCCTTGAGGACTACCGGGAAATCCAACACACTAGCCGCATGCTGGTACTCTCGCAGGTTTCCAAACGCTATGGCGCCACTCAGGCCCTGGCAGCCACCGATATTCAGGTCTCCAACGGCGAAACCCTGGTGCTCATCGGTCCCAGTGGTTGCGGCAAATCCACGCTGCTGCGCCTGATCGCCGGTCTGATTCAGCCGGATTCAGGCACGATCACCTTCGAGGGGAGCGTCCTGACGCCGGCAAATATACGCCTGGCACGGCGGCGGATGGGTTATGTGATTCAGGAAGGCGGTCTGTTTCCCCACCTCAATGTACGCGAAAACGTCACTGTCATGGCACGCTACCTGCGCCGGGATGCGGCCTGGATCGATGACCGACTCGCGGAGCTGACCCGACTGGTACGGCTCCCGCAGGGACTGATGACACGTTTTCCGGCCGAGCTGTCCGGCGGCCAGCGCCAGCGGGTCAGCCTGATGCGCGCACTGATGCTGGACCCCGACCTGCTGTTGCTCGACGAACCGCTGGGCGCGCTGGACCCCATGATCCGCTACCAGCTGCAACAGGAACTCAGGACCATCTTCGCCGAACTCGGCAAGACGGTTGTGCTGGTCACCCACGACATCGCCGAAGCCGCCTTTTTCGGCCAGACCCTGGTGCTGATGCGGGACGGGCGCATCGTACAGACCGGCTCCTTCAGGGATCTGGCCCGGAACCCGGCGGAAGCCTTCGTCGAGGAGTTCATCTCTGCACAGCGCGAACCCATGGCGCAGCTCGCCGAGGCGCTTGGATGAAACTGACCGGCCGGATCGTGGCGGCGCTGTTGGCGGTGCTCTGCGCCATATCGCTCGCGCGGGCCGCTGCCGGTAGCGGGGAAGCACCGGCGCAGGTTACGGTCGGCTCCAAGGTATTTACCGAATCGGTCATCCTCGGCGAGATGCTCCGGCTTCTGGCCAGCGAAGCCGGCGCGCAGGCAACCCATCAGCGGCAACTGGGCGGCACACGGGTATTGTGGAACGCCCTGCTCGGCGGCGATATCGACGCTTACCCCGAATACACCGGCACTCTGATGCACGAGATCCTGGTCGACGAAAAGCTGCACACGCAGGCACAACTCGAGCAGGCGCTGGCGGCCCGCGGCCTGCGGATGACAGCACCACTCGGTTTCAATAACACCTACGCCATGGGCGTAAAAGAAACACTGGCCAGGCGACTGGGACTGCGGACCATCTCCGATTTGAAGAAGCACCCAGATCTCGTTATGGGCTTCGGCAACGAGTTCATGGACCGCGCGGACGGCTGGCCGGGTCTGCGCAAACGCTACCGCCTGCCACAGAAAAACGTTCGCGGCCTGGACCATGACCTGGCCTATCGTGGCATCGCCTCCGGCACGCTGGACGTCACCGATCTTTACACCACGGATGCGGAAATCGCCTATTACAAGCTGCGCGCGCTCGAAGATGACCTGCATTACTTTCCTGTCTACAACGCGGTCATTCTGTACCGAGCCGATCTCGCACAGCGTGCTCCGCAGGTCGTCGCCCTGTTCAAGCGGCTGGCCGGACGCATCGATGCCCCCACCATGAGCCGGTTGAATGCGCAGGTGAAACTCGATGGCCGGGGCGAGTCCGCTGTCGCAAGCGGGTTTCTGCGCCGCTCACTTCACATGGACGTGGATGAGCAGGTCACCAGCCCGTGGCAGCGGTTTTGGCAACACACCGTCGAACATCTCGTACTGGTGGGTATCTCGCTGTCGGCCGCGATCCTGCTGGCCATTCCGCTGGGCATCCTGGCGGCACGCCGCCAGCGTATCGGTCAGCTCGTGCTGGGCGTTGCCGGCATCATTCAGACAATTCCGTCGCTGGCACTGTTCGTTTTCATGATTCCGCTGCTCGGCATCGGCGGTCCCCCGGCCATTGTGGCCCTGTTTCTCTACAGCCTGTTGCCCATCGTTCGCAACACATACGCCGGACTCAAGGATATCCCGCCGGCGATCGTCGAATCGGCGCAGGCACTGGGACTGCCGCCGGGGGCCCGGCTGCGCATCGTGGAGCTACCGCTGGCCACCCGCGCCATTCTCGCCGGGATCAAGATTTCAGCGGTGATCAATGTGGGTACCGCCACCCTGGGAGCCCTCATCGGCGCCGGAGGCTACGGCCAGCCCATCCTCACCGGCATACGGCTCGACAATACCGCCCTGATCCTCCAGGGCGCGGTACCAGCCGCCGTGCTGGCACTGCTGGTGCAGGGGATTTTCGAGCTTATCGAGCGCGGTCTGCTGCCGAAAGGCCTGCGCGGGCAGCCCGGACGGGCGGCATCCGCCAGTCCGCCATAGACGAAACAGCACGCCACGTCCGGCTCTCTCAGCGTCTCCAGGTCACGCGAACATGATGTCCGTGCGCCTTTGTAGACAAACGTTCACAAGCACCCGTTGACTGCGACCCGCCATCAAAATGAAGTCGATTAAAAACAACGACACTTTCACGCAAAGCTCGTAAATCCAGGGTCAAAACCCGGACCGGGCATTGGGCGCGATTGCTCGCCGCGCCTGCTGTAGTCCTTGCTATTGTCACTGGCCTCTGAAATACTGGCTACGTCCTTTCGACGCCCGACGTCACTCACAGCACCACCCCTCACCACGACGCCAACCATCCTTCGGACACCCTGCGTCATTGCGACGCGAAACATTATTAGACGCCAACTATTATTATAAAATTGGCTCGGAGAGAGATCATGATGAAACTTACAACGATTGTAGCCGCACTCGGCCTCGCAGCAGTATCCGCCTCGGCCGGTGCCTGGGGTCCCTGGAACAATGGCTGGGGGAACAACGGCTGGGGCAACAACGGCAGCGGCATGGGCGACATGTTCGGCGACAGCGATTTCGATATGAATTTCAGCGGTCACGGCAACGGTCGCGGCACCGGTCGCGGATATGGGTATGGTCGCGAGGCCTACTACGGCGGTTACAACGGCTACCCGGGCTACGGTGCACCTTATGGTTATGGCGCCCCGTATGGCGGGCCGGCTGCGTATGGTCCCCAGGGTCCTTACGGTGCACAGGCCCCTTACGGCGGCCCCCAGGGTCCCTACGGTGGACCCCAGGGCCCTTATGGTGCCCAGGCCCCCTATGGCGGTCCCCAGGGCCCGGCAGCAGGCAGGTAATACCGGATAACCAACCGGTAAGCGTAAAGGGGGCTTTCCAGCCCCCTTTTTTTGTGCGCCGCGCGGCTCCTCGAGCCGATAAACGGCCTACCCGCTGCGCGCAGCCGAATCAGATACGATTAGACGTTAGTCCGGTCGGGCAAACCGGGACAGGCGTGCGGGGGTTCGGCTTGCTGCCGACCTCAGCGACGGCGGCCCCTGTGACCTTTGCCGCGCTCTACCTCGAATTTCACCTTCAGGTAGCTGCCTTCGAACGACTTTCCGTCGAGCTCTGCAATGGCTGCACGGGCCTCGTGGCCCTCCATTTCAAGAAAGCCGAAGCCCTTGCAATTACCCGAAAACAGGTCTTTCACGAGCTCAATGGAACGTACCGTACCAAACCGGGAAAACAGGGCCTGCACCGATTCCTCGGTCGTGGTGGGCGGCAAACTGCCGACAAACAGTCTCTTCACTATAGAGTTCCTCTTCGCGCATAAAAAAACCCCGCGATAACTCGCGGGGTTTGCTCGAAACACAAACAGGCAGACCGTTCAGATCTTGATGTTGGTTGCCTGCGGGCCTTTGGGTCCGTCTTCCACATCGAAGGTGACTTCCTGGCCTTCGGCCAGGCTGCGAAAACCATCGCTCGCGATTGCCGAAAAGTGTGCAAAAACGTCCTTGCTGCCATCGGAAGGCGTGATAAAGCCGAAGCCCTTGGCGTCGTTAAACCATTTAACGGTTCCTGTTGCCATGATAATTACCTCATCAGATATCAAAAAATAGAAACGTGTTACAAATCTTACGAGGTAATTAACAGGAGAAATGTTGCATGCAACTTCTGACAAGAACCCGGGGAGATTGTATCGCTGCGCAGTCTAACCGCTTTTTGATCGGGAACACCACATATTTCTTCAGGCGCCACCGTGCCGCATGCGGCCCGACTGTCATCTCCGCAAGAGACCTTGTGCAAATATTGGCGATTATTCTTCAAGGACCGGTTTTTTGTTGAAATTTCAGGTATAATGCGCCGCAAGCTTTGGTGCACTTCGGTCTGCACCTGTTATCAACGCGGTAATCCTTCCCGATTCACCTCAAAACAACCCGATAAGCTTCCGCCTAGACCGTCCCAAACCTTGTGTATTGGGTAGGCCGCTCCCTGGAGAACATCTCAGCATGTCATTTGAATCCCTCGGCCTCAGGGCCGAACTACTCCGTGCCGTATCCGAAAAAGGCTATAGCGAACCCACACCGATCCAGCGCCAGGCGATCCCCCCGATCCTCGAAGGGCGCGACCTCCTGGGTGGCGCACAGACCGGCACGGGCAAGACCGCCGGTTTCACCCTGCCGCTGTTGCAGCGATTGATGTCATCGGAAAAGCCCGGAAAAGGCCGTCGCGTCATCCGCGCCCTGGTGCTTACCCCGACCCGCGAGCTGGCCGCACAGGTGGGCGAAAGTGTGGACGTCTACGGCAAACACCTGCCCCTGAAAGCCACGGTGATTTTCGGTGGCGTGAAAATCAACCCGCAAATACAGAAACTGCGTAACGGCATAGACATCCTGGTCGCAACCCCGGGCCGCCTGCTGGATCACGTCGGCCAGAACACCATCGACCTTTCCAGGGTCGAGGTCCTGGTGCTTGACGAAGCCGACCGCATGCTCGACATGGGTTTCATTCGCGACATCCGCAAGGTGCTTGCCCTGCTGCCGAAGCACAAACAGACCCTGTTCTTTTCGGCGACCTTCTCGGATGAGATCAAGCGGCTGGCCAATGAACTGCTGAACTCGCCCGCCCTGATCGAAGTGGCACGACGCAACACCGCGTCCGAACTCGTCAACCAGGTCGTTCAC